>JALYVL010000396.1 GCA_030853285.1 Actinomycetota bacterium
CTCTGCGCACCGCTGCGGGCGGCGCAGGGTTCGACACCGACATCGTGCGTTACGCCGAGGCCAAGCACGGGTTCCACTGCGACGACCGGCCCGCGGTGTACAACGCCGAGGCGGCCACGGATGCCTGGGCCAAGACCCTGGTGTGGTTCGAGCAACACGTGGCATCGGCTGCCATCGGCTAGCGTTTCCGCATGGCCGACGACGATCTCCAGGACTTCGAGCACACCACCTTCACCCACGAAGGCAAGACCCGGGCGGTGTACCGGACGGGCACCGGGCCCGCGGTGATCGTGATCGCCGAGCTCCCTGGCATCACCCCGAAGGTGCTGGACTTCGGTCGTCGCGTCGCAGCCATTGGATGCACGGCGGTGCTGCCACACCTGTTCGGGACGCCGGGCCGCGACCCCGACCCGAAGACACACGGCATGCTCGGCACGGCGGCGTACATGACGTCGACCTTCGTCCCGCTCTGCGTCAGCCGCGAGTTCATCGTGCTGGCCAAGGGCAAGACCTCCCCGGTGGTGAGCTGGTTGCGGGCCCTGGCGGCAGACGAGCACGAGCGCTGCGGTGGTCCCGGCGTCGGTGCCATCGGCATGTGCTTCACCGGCGGTTACGCCTTGGCCATGGCTACCGACGACCGACTGTTGGCGCCGGTGCTGTCCGAGCCGGCCAACCCGTTCCCGGCAACACCGTCGCGTCGCCGCACCATCGACATCTCCCGTGCGGACCTTGATGTGGTCAAGAACCGTTGCGCGACTCAGGGATTGGAAGTGTTGGGGCTGCGGTTCAAGGGAGACCGACTGGTTCCGGGTGAGCGCTTCGATTTCCTGCGGGCCGAGCTGGGGGAGGCCTTCGTTGCGGTGGAGCTCGACGACGAGTCGGCCAACCCCGACGGGCTGATGCCCCCGCACTCGGTGGTCACCGAACATCTCATCGACAAGCCGGGTGAGCCCACCCGCGCAGCGCTGGATCAGGTGCTCGAGCTGTTCCGCTCACGGTTGCTGGCCGCATGAGCTCCCCGCTGCTACTCGCCGAGGAGCTCTTTCTGCTCGCCCACGACGACGAGTCGGGCAATTCCGGCAACACCATGGGGCTGAGCAACGGCTTGGCCGGCGCGCAGCTGCTCGATCTGGCCCCGCGTGGCGAGCCCCTCGTGACGAGCAGCTGATCACCGGGCCGCCCACCTCCCGTCGGCGCGGACGCCGGGACTACACCGATCAGGACATCGTCACGGCCTTGCGTGCAGCTGCGGCACAGGTGAGTGGTCCGTTGTCGGTCGCGAAGTACGACGCGGCGGGGTACGAGCCGTCCAGCTCGCGGATCATCCAGCGCTTCGGCTCCTGGAGTGCAGCATGTGCCGCCGCGGGGCTGCCGTCTCGCGGCGCCAGCCGTCGGTACGAGCCGCGGTGGACCGGGGGGGCGGTGACGGACGCGGTGGTGCGGTACCTGGCTGGCCCTGGAGCATCCGGTTCCTATGCCGGCTACGCGAGCTGGGCAAAGACCGCCGACGGGGCGCCGAGTGCGCAGACGGTGCGCAACGTGCTGGGTGGCTGGGCGCAGGCAAAAGCTGCCGCGCTCGCGAAGCCCGCCACTTTCTCGCTGCCGCGATCGTCGGCGGGGCCGATGCAATCGTCACCGCTGGGCTGATCCTCAGATGTGACATCAGTAGTTGCCTGGTCAGGTGTTGGTCCACTCCCAAGGAACTTGCCTTATCCGAAGCGTCGTGGTCGAACGCGAGGACGTGGTCGAGGCTGCAGGGGACGGCGGATTCGAGCGCTACTGACGCAACAACTCCCGCAGCATGTGCATGGCCACCGTGACCGACCGGGTACGGACGTCGGCCCGCGAACCCGGCATCCGGATCGCGCGGGACAGTGATCGGCCCGGCCCGACGGCGCACAGGTGCACCAAGCCGACGGGCTTGTCCGGGGTGCCGCCCCCGGGTCCGGCCACGCCGGTTATGCCGACGCCCACGTCGGCGCCCAGCCGTGCTCGCCCGCCGTCGGCCAATGCCACCGCCACTTCCTCGCTGACCGCTCCGACGGAGGCGAGCAGCGCGGGTGAGACGTCGACCATGCCCGACTTCACCTCGTTGGAGTAGGCGACGATGCCGCCGAGCACCCGCACCGATGCGCCTGCCGGGTCGGTGAGCCGAGCGGCGAGCAGTCCGGCCGTGCAGCTCTCTGCGGTGGCTATGGTCCACCCCTGGGAATCG
>JALYVL010000397.1 GCA_030853285.1 Actinomycetota bacterium
GTCTTCGGTGGGCCTGATAGTGAAGGCGGACAGCGTGTCCTGAACGGCGGGGTACATCACCACCGCGTCGTGGTCGACCATGGTGCACACCGTGTCCAGGTGCATCGAGGCTCGTTCCTGCGCGATCGGCACCGCCAGCACGGTGTGCGCCAGCCCGTCGGCGAAGGCGCTGCGGGCGAAGGCCTCTGCCCCGGCCGGTGTGGTGCGCTCACCCACCCCGACGGCCAACACACCGGGGCGCAGCAGCAGCACGTCGCCGCCTTCCAGTGGCGCGGAGGCGTGTCCGTAGGCGCGGGCAGTGCCGGCAAAGCGCGGATGGTGGGCGTAGATCAGATCGGTGAGGGAGGTCTCCCGGTGGCGCGCGGGCAGCGCCAGGGAGGTGATGCCCACGCGGTCGCCGACCCAGAACGAGGAATCGCGGGTGAACAGCAGGTTCGGCAACGGATCGAGGACGAAGTCCCCGCCGTGGTGCATGCGGCGCACCAACGACACACCGGCGGTGCTCTCGGCCACCGGCAACTCGTCGAAAGTCATGCCCGCCATCAGGATCTCGGCCAGCGCGACGGGCGGAATCTGACGCAGGTACTCACCCAACGCCTCGGCCAGGCCGTGGCCCAGGCGTCGGGCGTCCACCGCCGCCACGATCCCGGTGGTACGGGCTTTCTCGACGCGCAGCGTCTCGGCCAGCAGCTCGGCCAGCAACAGCACCTCGACGCCGCGGTTGCGCAACGTGGCGGCGAACGCATCGTGTTCCTGCTGCGCCCGCTCCACCCAGGGCACGCCGTCGAACAGCAGCCCGCCGTTGTTGCGGGGTGTCAGGCGGGTCAGTTCGGTACCGGGCCGGTGCAGCAGCACGGTGCGCAGCCGTCCGACCTCGGAGTCGACGTGGTGGTTCATCTCAACCAGCTCACGTGGTGCACCAGCAGGGCATACCCCACGAAGGCCACCACGTCGATCACGGTGTGCCCCACCACCAAGGGCCACAGGCGGTTGGTTCGCTGCCACACCCGTCCGAACACCAGGCCGAGCACCACGTTGCCGAGGAAGCCGCCGAATCCTTGGTAGAGGTGGTAGCTGCCGCGCAACACCGCGGAGGCCAGCAGCGAGCGGTTCTCGGCCAGGCCAAGCTGGCGCAGTCGGGTAATGAGGTAGGCCACGACGAGGGTCTCCTCCGCCCAGGCGTTCGCCGCCGCCGACAGGACGAGTACGGGCACCCGCCACCAGGTGTCCCCCAGCGCGCTGGGCACCACGGTGAGGTTGACGCCGACGGCCTTGGTGAGCAGGTAGAAGCCCAGCCCGGGAATGCCGATCAGCGCGGCGAGACCCGCACCATGCACTGCGTCGCGGGCTGGTCGGGTGCGGTCCAAGCCGATCCTGCGCAGCGTAAATCCACTGCGCCACAACAAGAAGAGGCCAAGCCCGCCCCAGGCCAGCAGTTGCACGACGCCGAGCAGCTGACCGATGAGGTCGAGGATGTTCGCCTTGGCCTGCGGCACGTTGATGGCCACGCTCTGCTGCGCGAGCGGGGTGGGCTTGGCCAGGGAGTCGAGCAGCGACACGAGGCTGCGCAGCCCGGACATGCCCAGGGTGACCAGCAGCACCAGCGCGATCTCCCAGTGCAACGCGTGGCGCTCATGGTGTTCGACGACATCGGTGCCAGGCCGGTCGGGGCGCAGCCAGGCACGGGTCACAGCTCGACGCTACCGTCCTGTCGTGGCCACTTTCCTCACTCTGCGCTCGCCCGAGCCGCGGGACGCCCAGCCGTTATGGGCACGGCTGCTCGACGATCGCGCCGGTCGAGCACTGGATGGGCCGCTGCACGGTGCCCCGGTGGTGCTCGGATCACAGCTGGCCGCCGGCTTCGGCGGGGTGGTGCAGCTGGACGTCGACCCGCGGAGCCTGCCCGCACACACGGCGGTGCGGTACGACTTGCATCCTCGGCCGGGGGAGCTGGTGGAAGCGCTGGCGTTGGAGCTGGTTGCGCCGCGGGTGGTGTTCACCGGGCTCCGAGTACAGCGCGCGATCGAGGCGGGCCACGGTGTTGGCCTGGATGCGGACGTGGACGCCGGCCAGGCCGCGGACTTTCTGTCCCTGTTGGCTCATACCGAAGTGGGATTCGTGGCCAGAGCGGTTGACGCCGCGGGGGTGCTGCAGGTGGTGGCGGCCACGATCGCTGCTCTGCGCGGGGACGACGTACGGACGGCGTGGGAC
>JALYVL010000398.1 GCA_030853285.1 Actinomycetota bacterium
ACTTTGCCGCCGAGCTCGACCATCGTGGTGTGCCGCTGTCGTTGCTGGTGGCCCCGCGGATGCGCAACGGGCGGTGGTTGGTCAATGACGCACCGACGGTGCAGTGGCTGCAGCTGCGCCGCGCTGGGGGTGATGCCATCGTGGCGCAGGGCTACGACCAATCCAGGGACCAGGTGCTTGGCGGCTCCCGGAGGGCCGAGTTCGCCCGCTTGGCCGAGCATGAGGCGATGCTCCGTCTCACCGCCGCCGACCGAGCGCTGGAGTCGATGGACCTGCGCACCCGGCTGTTCGCCCCGCCGCGCTGGCAGGTGTCCTCGGGGGCGCTGGCGGCGCTGCCCCGCACGGGATTCCGGGTGTGTGCCGACTCGACCGGGGTCCGCGAGCTGCCGAGCGGTGACGTGCAGCGCGCCCGGGTGCTCGCGGTGGGCGGCGGTAAGAAGGCGGAGCCGTGGTGGTGTCGCGCCGTGGTTCTCGGCGCCGGACGCATAGCGCGCCGTGGAGGTCTGGTGCGGCTGTCCCTCGCGGCCAAGAACCTGGCCCATTCCGGCCCCCGCCAGGCGATGCTCGACGCACTGGACCTGGCGCTGCACCACGGCGCGGTGCCGCAGTGCTACGCCGACACGGCCTTGCACAAGAACGCCGCCTGATGCACCTGTTCCGGAAGCCACGAATTAGTAGAAATACCTAGTACTTCGTAGCGTCCATGAAAGCACTCCAGTTAGAGCGCGGTGGCCACGCCCGGCTCGAGCACAGTGAACTCGGTCCGCTCCGGCTTCATGCCGCGCAGCAGGTTGTACTGCATCTCTGGCTTGGCCAGCACCGCTTGATGGATCGGTACCGCCACGCGCGGCGCCACTGCCCGCAGGTAGTCGATGGTCTCGGATATCTTCATCCACGGCGCGCCCGCGGGCAGGGCCAAGACGTCTACCGTCTCTTCGGGAACGTACAGCGAGTCGCCCGGGTGCAGCAGCGCGCCGTCGGCAAGCAGGTAGGCCACGTTGTCGATGTTGGGGATGTCCGGGTGGATCACCGCGTGCAGTCCGCCGCGCACCCGGATTCCGACTGCACCGATCTGCAGCTCGTCGCCGGGGTGCGCCGCCGTCCAGGCATCGCCAAGCTGAGAGGCGGTAGCCGGATCGGCGACCAGACGCGCCAAAGGGTTGTTGGCCACCAGCTCCGGAAGTGCGTCGACATCGACGTGGTCAGGATGCTGGTGGGTGATGAGCACGCCGTCGAGGCCGGTCAGCTCCGCGAAGTCCTCGGAATACGTGCCGGGATCGAACAGCAAGCGGATGCCGTCGAGCTCGACCAGCACGCAGGAGTGCCCAAAGTGGGTGAGCTGCATCAGGATTCCTTCTTCCACTGGCGAAGTACCCGATCGGCGGGGATGTGCTTCCGACCGGATGCGAGAAAGTTGCGGGTGAGGCGCATGGTCAGCTCCGGGTGCTCGAACTGCGGCACGTGACCGGAGTCGGGAATCACCACCGATTCCGCCTGCGGCAGCGCCTCGCTGACGTAGCGGGCGAACTTCGGCGGGACCAGGCGGTCGGCTGCGCCCCAGATGAACAGCGCGGGCACCGCCAGCTGCGGTAGCCGGCCCCAGAAGCCGGTCTCCCCGAACGGTTCGTCGGTGTAGATGTTCAGCGTCGCCGAGAACGCCGCCCGACGGTGCGCAGGGTCCTTCATCGCCAAAATGAACTCGTCGATCGCCGCGTCGTACCAGCTCGCCGGTAGACGCTTGGGGTCGGCGAACATCGCCTTGAGGCCGGCAACCAGCGCCGCGCGGGGCGGGCCGAAGGGCAGGCGCGCACCGAGGCCGACCGGCAGCAGGCCAGCGAGTGGCGCGAGCTGCCGGAAACGGCGAAATGCCGGTGCTGCGCATAGCAATACGAGCCGGTCCACGGAGTCAGGGTCGCGCAGCGCAAGCTCGAGGGCCAGCCTGCCGCCGAGGGAATTGCCGATGACCACGGCGCCGCGGGCGTCCACCACGTCCAAGAACGAGCGCAGCCAGCGGTACATCTGATCGGCGGTATAGCTCCACGGCGGTGCCTCGGAGGCGCCGAACCCGGGTGTGTCGGGGGAGATGACGCGGTAATCCTTCGCCAGGTCGGCGAGCACAGGGAGCATCGAGGCATTGGTGGCGCCCAGCCCGTGCAGCAGCACCACCGGCCGTCCGTCCGCGGGCCCGGCCTCCAGG
>JALYVL010000399.1 GCA_030853285.1 Actinomycetota bacterium
CGTCCAGGCTCTGCAGCCGGTTCATGTCGTAGGACAGCGCGGTGAGCTCGCCGTGTTCGCCCGCCGCGCAGGAAGGCATCCGGTAGTTCCACGACGCCCGGGCCCCCGAGTGCCGTGGTAGCACCGAGGTATCGCGGTGTAGCACGGTCTCGTTGTGCGAGTAGGAGAACGCGCCGAGAACGGCGCGCTCGGCGGTGGTGGGATCGCGCAGCAGCGCGAGCGCGTCGTCGGCGTGCGTGGCGATGACGATCCGGTCGAAGTCGTGGGTGGCACCGTCACCGTCGGTGATGCCGACCCCGTCGGCGTGCCGCGTGACGGCGCGGACGGGGGTGTTCAGCCGGGTGGCGTTGAGCTGCTTGGACAGGGCCTCGACGTAGGTTCGCGATCCGCCGGTGACGGTGCGCCAGGCGGGGGATCCGCCGACGGAGAGGTAGCCGTGGTGGGCGAAAAAGCGGAACAGGTATTTGGCGGGGTACTGCAGCGAGGTCGCCGGGCCTGCCGACCACACCGCGGAGACGAACGGCACCATGAAGTGCCGTACGAAGTAGCTGGAGTAGCCGCCCAGCTCGAGGAACCCGCCCAGGGTGAGGGTGTCGAGATGGTCGGCGGCCAGCACCCGCTGGGCCTGGCGATGGAACTTCTTCACCTCGGCGAGCATCCGTAGGTAGCGGGGATCGGCCGCATGCGGGGAAGCGAACAGCCCGCGCAGACCCCGGGCGCCTGCGTACTCCAGCCCACAACCGTCGCAGTGCACGGACATCGACATCTCCGACGGCTGCGTCGCGACGCCGAGCTCCGCGAACAGCTTGAGCAGCGTGGGATAGGTGCTCCCGTTGTGCACGATGAAGCCGGAGTCCACCGCGATGGTGCGGCCGCTGCTGTCGACGACGTCGTGGGTGTGGGCGTGGCCACCGAGGCGGTCATCGGACTCGAACAGGATGACCTCGCCGGCGCGACTCAACACGTGCGCGGCGGTCAACCCGGAGACGCCGGAGCCGACCACGGCGAACCGCTCGCGCGTGCTCCCGCTGGTCTGGCTCGTCATCGGATCTCCTTTCGCGCGGCTACGTGTCGACTGCTAGGGATACGCGGCAAACCCTGCTGACGGTTCAACCAACGGGCTGCAGCGGCACTGCCAGCTGACCCTGTTCCGCGGCGTCGAAGGCCTCCCGCAGCACCGGATCGACCGTCCGGCCCAGCGCCGCCGCACACCCCATCACGGCGAGAGCGTTCCACCGTGAGGCGTGCCGCAGCATCGTGTGGTCGTCACCGGGCACGACAAATCGCGCAAGCCGCTCGGGTACGCCCCGCGCGCGTTCGGCCCACTGCGCCGACAAGCGCGGCGACACCCAACGGTCGGCCGACCCGTGGGCCAGCACCACGGTGCGCCCGCGAACCGGCGTCACGCTGTCGCTGTCGGGAAGCCAGGGGGCGAAGCCGACGACACCGGTGACGCGCGGATGATCGGCGGCGGCAACGGCCGCTCGCCCACCCATCGAGTGCCCGAGCAGGGCCACCGGACTGTGACCGGCTAGTTCGTCCAGCACGGCGCGCACGTCGGTGGCGGGCGCTTGGGCCGCACCGTTCCACCCTCGGTAGCGGTAGTTGACGGTGCCCACTGCCACGTCGGGTAATTCGCGCTGCACGGCCCTGGCGAAGGGCTGCATCCGCAACTTGGCGAAGGACCACCGCATCGGCTGCATCTCGGACTGCGCCTTGCCACCGGGCAGTACCAGGACGATGGGTTCGTCGGCGCGGGGCGGCCGTTGCCAGTCGATGTAAGGAAGTGCGCTCATACCCACATCTTCGTTGGTGCTCTACGGTGCGGCCCGATGAGGGCGGTCACACCCATGGCCTACAGCACGAACCAGAGAACGATCCCGATGACGAGGAGGACGAGCACCACGGCAATCGCGGGCAGCAGCCACTTGGGGTGCCGCGTCGCCCGGAATGCCGCCCCGTTGGCGTAGCGAGTGGGGGCCGCAGCGATCGGCTGATCCAGCGTCCACGGCGGCAACGTTCCTTCCGGACGCAACGGAGGTGCGATCCGATTGCCCGCTGCCCCTGTAGCTCCCCTGGCCCATGGCGGCGCCCCGACGTTCGAATATCCGGACGTCGCCGCTCCCGGCCGCACCACCTGCGTACGGTCCGCCTCAGCGGACTGGGGCTGGTTCGGTGGCGCGCCGCGGGGCACC
>JALYVL010000028.1 GCA_030853285.1 Actinomycetota bacterium
ACACCCAGGATTTTTGTGCGAATGCGGCTTTCGCCCAACATGCGCCGCGCTCACACCGCGCCGAAGCTTCTGGCGATCTCCTGCACGTACTGCCCATAGCCGGACTTCGCCATCGCCGTGCCCAACGTCAGGCACTCCCCGGCGTCGATGAACCCCATCCGTAACGCGATCTCCTCCAGGCACGCCACCCGCACACCCTGACGGTGCTCGATCACCTGCACGTACTGCCCCGCCTCCAGCAGCGAGTCGTGGGTGCCGGTGTCCAGCCACGCGAAGCCGCGGCCCAGGTTCACCAGCCGCGCCTTGCCGCGGGCGAGGTAGTGCAGGTTGACGTCGGTGATCTCCAATTCACCGCGCGGAGAAGGCTGCAGCCCCCTGGCGATCTCCACCACTTCGTTGTCGTAGAAGTACAAGCCGGTGATCGCCTGGTTCGACCGCGGCTGCACCGGCTTTTCTTCGATGGACACCAACATCCCCGCGCCGTCGACCTCGCCGACACCGTAGCGCTCGGGATCCCGCACCGGGTAGCCGAACAGGACACACCCATCGATGCCCGGGGTCAGCTGCTGGAGCTGCCCGGAGAAGCCGTGGCCGTAGAAGATGTTGTCGCCCAACACCAGCGCCACGTCGTCGGTGCCGATGTGCTCGGCCCCGATGATGAACGCCTCCGCCAGACCGTTGGGCTCGGCCTGTTCCGCATAACTCAGCTCCAATCCCCACTGCGCACCGTCGCCGAGGAGGCGCCGGAACATCGGCAAGTCGTGCGGGGTGGAGATGACGAGGACTTCCCGGATGCCTGCGAGCATGAGCACCGAGAGCGGGTAGTAGATCATCGGCTTGTCATAGACCGGCAGCAGCTGCTTGCTCACGGCCTGGGTGATCGGGTGCAAACGGGTGCCGCTGCCCCCGGCGAGGACTATCCCTTTCACCGGTAGTTGACGAACTGCAGCGCGACGCCGAAGTCGCCCTCCTTGAGCAGCGCGATCACGGCTTGCAGGTCGTCGCGCTTCTTCCCGCTCACCCGGAGCTCATCGCCCTGAATGCGGGCTTGCACGCCCTTGAACCCGCCGTCGCGCACGGCCTTGGAGATCTTTTTGGCGTGCTCGCTGTCGATGCCCTGCACGAGGGCGCCGTTCAGCTTGTAGGTCTTACCGGACGCCGTGGGCTCGCCGGGTTCGAACGCTTTCATGGAGATGTTGCGGCGCACCAGCTTCTCGATGAACACGTCCAGCGCGGCCTTGCATCGCTCCTCGGTGTCGGCAGTGATGGTGATCGCCTCATCGCCTGCCCACTCGATTCCGGCGTTGACCCCGCGGAAGTCGAAGCGGGTGGACAGCTCCTTGGCCGCTTGGTTGAGGGCGTTGTCGACCTCTTGACGGTCGAACTTGCTCACGACGTCGAACGACGCATCGGCCATGGACGGCTCCTCACTCGTTTTCTGCTCGTGTGGACTACCCCGATGCGGGGGAGGGCACCGAGATCTGTAGTCTGCCTTGCGCACCCAGAGCAAAGGCAGCGGGAGTCGATCTTCGCTGGTGTCCAGTAGCTGTCGGGTGCGATGGCAGGTTGCCCGAGTGGCCAAAGGGAGCGGACTGTAAATCCGCCGGCATCGCCTACGTAGGTTCGAACCCTACACCTGCCACCCCCTCTGAGCTGCAGGTTCCTTCATCGCGAAGGAGCCTGCAGACTCAGGTCAACCGCTCGATGATGGTGACGTTGGCCTGGCCACCGCCCTCGCACATCGTTTGCAGGCCGTAACGTCCACCGGTGCGCTCCAGCTCGTGCAGCAGCGTGGTCATCAACCGGGCGCCGGTGGCACCGAGCGGGTGGCCCAGGGCGATCGCGCCGCCGTTCACGTTCACTCTGCTCATGTCGTAGTCGGTCTCCTTGCCCCAGGCCATGACCACGGAGGCGAACGCTTCGTTGATCTCCACCAGGTCGATCTGGTCCATGCTCATGCCGCTCTTCGCCAAGGCATGCGCGGTGGCCGGGATCGGCGCGGTGAGCATCCACACCGGATCGGCGCCCCGGACGGACAGATGGTGGATGCGTGCGCGCGGGGTGAGGCCGTGCGTCTTCAGTCCGCGCTCGTTGACGATCAGTAGCGCCGCTGAGGCATCGGAGGTCTGACTGGCCAGCGCGGCGGTCAGGCGGCCGCCCTCGACAAGGGCGGGCAGCGACCGGATCTTCTCCCAGTTCGGCACGCGGGGCCCCTCGTCGCGCAGCGCGTCGCCGACCGCCACGATTTCCCGGTCGAACCGCCCGTCCTGCTGCGCGGCGAGCGCCTTCTCGTGTGAAGAGACGGCGAATTCCTCCATCTGTTCTCGACTCAGCTCCCACTTTTCCGCGATCATCTCGGCGGAGCGGAACTGGGACACCTCCTGCGTGCCGTAGCGCCGCTGCCAGCCGGTAGAGCCGGAGAAGGGATCGCCGAAGCCGTAGGTCTGTCCGGCGAGCATCGCCGCGGAGATCGGGATCGCGCTCATGTTCTGCACTCCGCCGGCCACGATGACGTCGGCGGTGCCACTGAGCACTGCTTGGGCCGCGAAGTGGACCGCCTGCTGTGCCGAGCCACACTGTCGGTCGATGGTGGTACCGGGCACGTGCTCGGGCAGACCGGCCGCCAGCCAAGCGGTGCGGGCTATGTCCCCTGCCTGCGGGCCGATGGTGTCGACGCAGCCGAAGACGACGTCCTCCACCGCCGCCGGGTCGATGCCGCTGCGCTCGACGAGCGCGCTCAGGGACGCGGCGCCCAGGTCGGCAGGGTGGGTTGCGGCCAAGTTACCGCCCCGCTTGCCGACCGGGGTGCGTACCGCATCGACGATGTATGCCTCGGCCATGGTGCTCTCTTCCGTTGTGCTTGACGTCGTGGGGACAATGTAGCAAGCGCTTGGTTGGGAACGCTCGGCCGGTTTCGCAAAGGGGTCGCCGTTTGTGTACCCTCCACAGGGCTTCTGGCGTACGGACAACGGCGGCAGGGCAGGCCCCTTTAGCTCAGTCGGCAGAGCGTCTCCATGGTAAGGAGAAGGTCTACGGTTCGATTCCGTAAAGGGGCTCGCTGGATCGGTCTCGGGTGCATGCCCGAGGTCGCATGGCGGTGTAGCTCAGCTGGCAGAGCAAGCGACTCATAATCGCTGTGTCGCCGGTTCAAGTCCGGCCATCGCTACCCAAGGTCTCGTCGTGCGGCTGGCCCGTACGATGGGACCGAAGTTCCACGTCATCCCAGATACACCGAAGAGAGGCATCCCGTGGCCGCCACCGACGTCCGCCCGAAGATCACGCTGGCCTGCGAGGTATGCAAGCACCGCAACTACATCACCCGGAAAAACCGTCGCAACGATCCCGACCGGATGGAGATGAAGAAGTTCTGCTCCAACTGCGGCACGCACCGCACGCACCGCGAGACTCGCTGATCGACGCCGGGGGTCAACGCCGACGGTAGGTTGCTCGGGTGAGCATCAATCAGTCCTTCGTGGGACGACGTTTCGAGTCCGACCACGTCTACGAGGTGGGGCGCGAGAAGATCCGCGAGTTCGCCACTGCCGTCGGTGCGAGCGACTCGGCGCACTTCGCGCGATCGGCAGCTCAAGCGTTGGGTTATCACGACGTGGTCGCCCCGCCCACGTTTCCGATCGTGCTGACCCTAGAGGCTGAGCTGAGGATCATGGCCGACCCGGAGTTGGGGTTGGACTTCACCAAGGTGGTGCATCGCGAGCAGCGCTTCGTGCACCACCGGGCGGTGCTGGCCGGCGACCGGCTGCGCACCACCGTCATCGTCGATGCGATCCGGGTTGCCGCAGGCAACGACGTGGTGACCACCCGCACCGAGGTCACCGCCGAGGACGGGTCGGCTGTTGTGACCGGGTACTCCACGGTCGTCGCCAGGGGAACGGCGGAGCAAGCGCCAGTAAGCGAGCGAAGCGACGTGGGGGTTGAGCCGTGAGCGAGCGAAGCGACGTGGGGGTTGAGCCGTGAGTCCGTTGGCCTTCGACGAGGTCGCCGTCGGTACCGTCCTGCCGCCGCTATCGGTGACGCTGAGCCGGGCCGACCTCGTCCGCTACGCGGGCGCTTCCGGCGACTTCAACCCCATCCATTGGAACCAGAGCGTCGCCAGCGCGGTCGGCCTGCCCGACGTGATCGCCCACGGCATGCTCACCATGGCGTTGGCGGCGCGGATGGTCACCGACTGGTGTGGTGATCCGAGCGCAATTCGCGACTACGGGGTCACCTTCACCCGGCCGGTGGTCGTCCCGAACGATACTGGCGCTGTCGTCGAGGTATCCGGAACCGTCAAGGCGGTGGACGGCGCCTCCCGCACCGCGACGGTCGCCATCGTCGTCGCTGCGGCGGGCCAGCGGGTGTTCGTCAAGTCCACCGCGGTCGTCGCGTTGCGCTGAGGCATGCGCCAGTCGGCCGGTAGCGAGTTGGAGAACGCGGCGGTTGGTGCCGTACACTCGCGTTTCTGGGGCGAACGTGTGCTGCCCGTGGTTTGGGGTGCACGACGCCTTGGCGCGACCGGCGCGCGGCGTCGGTCGGAGGGGCGTAGCTCAACTGGCAGAGCAGCGGTCTCCAAAACCGCAGGTTGCAGGTTCAAGTCCTGTCGCCCCTGCGCCTAAATGATCAGTGACTGGAGGACGACGGTGAGCGACGATCGCGACGACGACGTCACGCCCGAGCCGGATGAGGGCTCAGGGGTGACCGACTCCGCCGCCGGCTCTACCGCAGAGGGTGCCGGGGACACGCCCGCGACGTCGGAGCCCACCGATCACGTGAGTGAGGACGGTGCGGGCGAAGAGGCAGTACCCGCCCGTCCCTCAGGCAAGCGCCGTGGGGGCGGTGGTTCGGCGAGTAGGCCGGTGTCCCTGCGTAAGGGCCGCGACGACGCCGCGGAGCGACCGGGAGCCAAGGGTCGCGCGACCCCGGCGAGAAGCAAGCAGGAATCGCCGCGCAAGGGCAATCCGATCTCCCGGATCATGCGTTACCTGCGGGAGGTCGTGGCCGAGCTCCGTAAGGTGATCTGGCCGACGCGCAACGAGCTGATCACCTACACCGCCGTGGTACTCGTCTTCGTTGCGTTCATGGTGGCCCTGACCTCCGGGTTGGACCTGGCGTTTGCCCGCGGTGTCCTGCTGGTCTTCGGCTGAACACAACCCCGCTCGACCAATCGGTCACCGAGGCGGGGACTGCACATGACAAAGAGGAAGCGAGTCCACACGTGAGCACTCCCGAGGGCGGCCAGCACACGGCTGACCCGACCGAGTCTGTCGAGGCCGCCGACGCGCTGGTCACCGAGGCCACCGTGCAAGCGGAGCCCACCGACGGGGCGCCGGTGCAGGAGACCGACCTGGTCGCCGCGGCGAGTCCTATCGACCCGGTGCCCGCCGATACCGGCGCGATCGCCGAGGGCGATGTCGTAGCGGAAGACGCGGCAGAGGAGGTCGACCCGGTCGAGGAGATGCGGACCGCGCTGCGCAGGGCGCCAGGCGACTGGTACGTCGTGCACTCCTACGCCGGTTACGAGAACAAGGTGAAGACCAACCTGGAGACCCGCGTGCAGACCCTGGACGTCGAGGAGTTCATCTTTCAGGTGGAGGTTCCCACCGAGGACGTCACCGAGATCAAGAACGGTCAGCGTAAGCAGGTCAGCCGCAAGGTGCTGCCTGGCTACATCTTGGTGCGAATGGAGCTGAACGACGCCTCGTGGGGTGCAGTACGCAACACCCCCGGCGTGACCGGTTTCGTCGGCGCCACCTCACGGCCGTCGCCGCTGACCATCAACGAGGTCATCAAGTTTCTGCTGCCCGCGCAGGAGCAGAAGAAGACCGCCGACGCCGGTAAGTCCGGTGGGGCGGACAGTGCAGCGCGGCCGACGATCGAGGTCGACTTTGAATTGGGCGAGTCCGTGACGGTGATGGACGGACCGTTCGCCACCTTGCCTGCGACCATCAGCGAGGTCAACGCCGAGCAGCAGAAGCTCAAGGTGCTCGTCTCCATTTTCGGTCGGGAGACTCCGGTGGAGTTGTCTTTCACCCAGGTGTCCAAGATCTGATCGAGCACGTCCCCTCAAGTTCCCACCAAGCGGGTGTCCGGACCGACCGGGCGCCCCGAAACGCAGGAAGTACACGATGCCCCCCAAGAAGAAGAAGCTCGCCGGGATCATCAAGCTCCAGATCCAGGCAGGCGTAGCAACTCCCGCGCCACCCGTGGGGCCCGCTCTGGGTCAGCACGGCGTGAACATCATGGAGTTCTGCAAGGCCTACAACGCGGCCACCGAAGCCCAGCGCGGCAATGTGGTGCCCGTGGAGATCTCCGTCTACGAGGACCGGTCCTTCACCTTCCAATTGAAGACCCCCCCGGCGGCGCGTCTACTGCTCAAGGCAGCGGGAGTACCCAAGGGCTCGGGCGAGCCGCACAAGACCAAGGTTGCCACGGTCACCATGGCCCAGGTGCAGGAGATCGCCCAGACCAAGATGGAAGACCTCAATGCAGGTGATCTAGACCAAGCTGCGAAGATCATCGCCGGTACCGCCCGCTCCATGGGCATCACTGTCGAGGGATAGCTACTCGGGTCTTCCCGGGACGCAACCGATCGGGTGGGAGGACCAGCGCTGGTCCGCACACCACCACTGACCAACCAGAGGACAGATAATATGAAGCGAAGCAAGGCCTATCAGCAGGCCGCGGAAAAGATCGACGCCGACGCGTTGTACAGCCCCCTGCAGGCGGCAGGACTGGCCAAGGAGACTTCCAGCACGAAGATGGACTCCACCGTCGAGGTGGCCGTACGGCTGGGGATTGACCCTCGCAAGGCCGATCAGATGGTCCGCGGCACCGTGAACCTCCCGCACGGCACCGGCAAGACCGCTCGGGTGATCGTGTTCGCCACCGGCGAGAAGGCCGCCGAGGCCGAGGTGGCAGGGGCCGACGCAGTGGGAGCAGAGGACCTGATCGAACGCATCCAGGGCGGTTGGCTGGACTTCGATGCGGCGATTGCAACCCCGGACCAGATGGCCAAGGTCGGACGGATCGCGCGCGTTCTCGGCCCCCGCGGGCTCATGCCGAACCCCAAGACCGGCACGGTCACCAACGACGTGACCAAAGCTGTTGCCGACATCAAGGGCGGGAAGGTCAACTTCCGCGTCGACAAGCAGGCCAACCTGCACTTGGTCATCGGCAAGGCGTCCTTCCAGGTCGAGCAGCTGGTGGAGAACTATGCTGCGGCCCTCGATGAGGTGCTGCGTGTGAAGCCTGCCGCTGCAAAGGGTCGCTATCTGAAGAAGGTCACGGTCAGTACGACCACGGGCCCCGGCATCCCGGTGGACCCGGCGCGCACCAGGAACCTGCTGGTCGACGAAGGCGGGCCTGCCGTCTGAGGACGTTCCGCGGGCGTGTGGTCGGCGGCCCTGCCCGAGTGCGGTAGCATTGCCGCTCAGATCCACCGAAGACCGCAGGTCAACGTGCCCCGTGAGGGACGCGTCGAAGGTTCCGGGAGACGCCGGGCGGCCCGCGCAGGAGGACGAGGTGCGGCAGCTGCGACTTGCCGATAATCGCCCCGTGCGCCCTGCGCCCGGGGCGTTTGTTGTGTCCGTCGCACTGGTCTGCGCAAGGACATCGAGAGAAGCGACACCCATAGAGAGGAGGCAAAGCATGGCAAAGCCTGAAAAGATCACCGCCGTCGCGGAGATCGCCGAGCAGTTCCGCGGTAGTTCGGCTGCGGTCGTCACCGAGTATCGCGGTCTGTCGGTCGGCCAGCTGTCCACGTTGCGGACGGCGTTGGGAGCGGGTTCGACCTACTCCGTCGCCAAGAACACCCTGGTCCGGCGCGCTGCGTCCGATGCAGGCATCGAGGGACTCGACGAGTTGTTCATCGGCCCTACGGCCATCGCTTTCGTCACCGGTGAGCCGGTTGACGCGGCCAAGGCGTTGAAGACCTTTGCCAAGGACAACAAGGCGCTGGTCATCAAGGGCGGTTACATGGACGGGCGCGCATTGAGCGTGGCCGAGGTGAACCGTATCGCCGACCTGGAATCGCGCGAGGTGCTGCTGGCGAAGCTGGCAGGCGCCATGAAGGGCAACATGAGCAAGGCCGCGAGCGTCTTCAACGCGCCGGTCGCGCAGATGGCGCGACTTGCCGCCGCACTGCAGGACAAGAAGTCCGCTGAGGCCGAGGCAACTGCCCCGGCCGAGGCTTGAGAATCCCACTCCCCAAACATCACGCGAACCCAGTACCTGACTAGGAAGGACCGCCCATCATGGCGAAGCTCAGCAATGACGAGTTGCTCGACGTTTTCAAAGAAATGACGCTGCTGGAGTTGTCGGACTTCGTTAAGAAGTTCGAGGACGTCTTCGAGGTCACCGCCGCTGCCCCGGTGGCCGTCGCTGCCGCTGCCGGTGCCCCCGCCGAGGCCGCCGAGGAGCAGGACGAGTTCGACGTCGTGCTCGAGGCTGCCGGCGAGAAGAAGATCCAGGTCATCAAGGTCGTTCGCGAGGTCGTCTCCGGTCTTGGCCTCAAGGAGGCCAAGGACCTCGTCGAGAGTGCCCCCAAGGCGATTCTGGAGAAG
The DNA here is from genome assembly GCA_030853285.1 of Actinomycetota bacterium. Lineage (GTDB taxonomy): Bacteria > Actinomycetota > Actinomycetes > Mycobacteriales > Mycobacteriaceae > X156. Next base: position 8,562 of record JALYVL010000028.1, read on the forward strand.
GTCGCCAAGGAGGCAGCCGACGCAGCCAAGGAGAAGCTCGAAGGAGCCGGCGCCAAGGTGTCCGTGAAGTGATCCACCGCCCGGTTTGAGCCCGGGTGTCGCGACGAGGGTGGCC
>JALYVL010000029.1 GCA_030853285.1 Actinomycetota bacterium
GTTCGGGGACGCTACGCCGGATGTTCCTGTCGAACAATGGGAACGGCAAGGTCGACGACGACCGGTGCATGGTCGGAGGCGCCGGTGCCCTTACGCTCGTCTCGGTCGACGTAGGCGTCGGTCACGCCGGCGGTGAAGGCTGCGTCGGCATACACCAGGTCGATGCGTTGACCTCGGTTCTTGGGAAACGCGAGGGCGCGGTAGTCCCAGTAGGTGAAGGGCACCTCGTACTTGAGCGGCCGCGGATACACATCGCTCAGCCCGATCTCCCGCAACGCGGCGAGCGCCGTACGTTCGCGTTCGGTGACATGGGTGCTCCCGATGAACGCGGCGATGTCCCAGGCGTCGGTGTCGGTGGGGATGATGTTGAAGTCACCGAGCACCGCAAAGGGGCAGTGCTGTGCGCGTTCCTCGCTTACGGTTGCAGCCAGGGCCTCGAGCCAGCGCAGTTTGTACGCATAGTGCGGATGGTCGATGGCGCGTCCGTTCGGCACGTACACCGACCAGATTCGGACGCCCGCACAGGTAGCGGCAACTGCGCGTGGCTCGTTGACCGCCAGCAGGGTTCCCTCGGCGTGGTAACCGGGCTCGTCGAGCAAACCGACGCGGACGGCGGCCAGGCCGACCTTCGACAGGATGGCGACCCCGTTCCAGCGTCCGGTGCTGTTGACCGCGAGCTGATAGCCGAGCGCGGCGAGCTCCGCGGTGGGGATGTCGTCTGCGGAGCACTTGACCTCCTGCAGGCACACCACGTCCGGCCGAGCAGAGGACAGCCACGACAGCAACCTCGGCAGTCGGGCTCGGATCGAATTCACATTCCACGTCGCGACCCGCACACCAAGAGATTGGCACAGCCGGCTCGCAGTGGCTTACAGGCCCTCTGGTGCCCCGCTACCTGTCGCGGATTCGCCCCCGGAGCGTTGCGCGAGGAAGCGCTCGAGCTCAGCACCGAGTTCGTCCCCGGTGGGAAGTTCACCGTTGGCGGCGAGCAAGGACGTGCGTTCCTGAGACCCGACGTAGGCGTCGTATTGCTTCTCCAACGCCTGCACCACGGCGGTCACCTCTTCCGAGCCCGTCACCTGCGTGTCGATCTGCTCACGCACCCGGGCAGCGGCCTCGGTCAGCTGGTCCAGCGGCAACTTCAGCTCGGAGGCGTCGCTGAGGTGACTCAGCAAGGTCTGTGCGGCCTCGGGGTAGTCGGTCTGGGTGAGGTAATGCGGCACGTGCACAGCGAACCCCATGGCCTCGTGCCCGGCCTCGCCAAGGCGCAGCTCGAGCAGTGACGCTGCGCTGGCCGGGATTTGGACGTTGCCGACCCAGGGCTCGTACCCGCGGACCAGGTCGGTGGAGGAGCCGTGCGCGGTCACTCCGCTGGGCCGGGTGTGCGGCACGGCCATGGGTATCGCGTTGATTCCGATGGTCCGGCGCACGCCGAAACGCTCGGACAACAACCGGACAGCCGTGATGAAGCGCTCCCACCGCAGGTCGGGTTCCATCCCGGCGAGCAGCAGAAACGGCGTACCCGCGGTGTCCTTCATGGCGTAGAGGTTCAGCGAGGGCTCGGCGTAGGTGGCGAAGTGGTCGCCCTCGAAACTCATCGCGGGCCGCCGGGAGCGGTAGTCCAGGAGGTCGTCGATGTCGAAGGACGCCACCAAGTCGGTCTCCAACTGCTCACGCAGGTGCGTCGTGGCGATACGGATGGCGTGACCGGCGTCGGAGAAGCCTTCCATACCATGCACCAGCACCGGCCCGCGCCCGTCGGCCGCCATCAGCTCCGGCGCAGGAAATTCGAGCTCGTACATCGGGGAGTTCTCGTCGTTCGTCATCGCCTTGCCTCGTCACCTTCCGCTAGCGTCCCTACCAGTGTCCCCCAACGTCGCGTCGGCGTTGCGCATTCCGGCCGCAGGCGCCGGGATCTAGTCGGAGAACGCCCGCAGAGCCCGTATCTTGTTGGTCACATCCAGGGCTGCCACCTTGTACGCCTCCGACAGCGTCGGATAGTTGAACACCGCGTCCACCAGGTAGTCCACGGTGCCACCGCACCCCATCACCGCCTGGCCGATGTGCACCAGATCCGTGGCCCCCGAGCCGAACACGTGCACTCCGAGCAGCGTTCCGTCTTCGGTAGACACGAGAAGCTTCAGCATGCCATAGGAGTCGCCGGTGATCTGGCCGCGGGCGAGTTCGCGGTAGCGCGCGGTGCCCGACTCGTAGGGGATCGCCGAGTCGGTCAGCGCCACCTCGGTCTTGCCGACGTAGGAGATTTCCGGGATGGAGTAGATCCCGATCGGTTGCAGCCCCTGCATTTCCTTGGCTGGCTCGTCGAAAGCGTGATAGGCGGCGAGTCGGCCCTGGTCCATCGAGGTCGCGGCCAACGCTGGAAAGCCGATGACGTCGCCGACGGCGTAGATGTGCTTGGCGGTGGTCCGGTAGTGCTCATCCACGGCGATCCGGCCTCGTTTGTCCGCACTCAGTCCCGCGGCCTCGAGGTTCAGCTCGTCGGTCATGCCTTGACGCCCGGCGGAGTACATCACGGTCTCGGCGGGGATGCGCTTGCCGCTGGCCAGCGTGGTCACCGTGCCCTTGGCGCCCACCTTGACCTCCGTGACCTCCTCTCCGAAACGGAAGGTGACGGCCAGGTCGCGCAGGTGGAACTTGAGCGACTCGACTATCTCGGAGTCGCAGAACTCGAGCATCCCGGCACGCCGCTCCACCACCGTCACCCGGGTGCCCACGGCGGCGAACATCGAGGCGTACTCGATGCCGGTCACACCGGCCCCGACCACGACCATGCTCTGCGGAATTGCCCCCAGGTGCAAGATGCCGTCGGAGTCCAGCACCCGCTCCTCGTCGAACTCCACGTTGTCCGGACGGGCCGGTCTCGTGCCGGTGGCGATCACCACCTTGTCGGCCCGCACCGTGAGCCGCTCACTGTGATGCGCCCCGGACACGGCAACGGTGTGCGCATCGACGAAGCGGGCCGTGCCGGTGAGCAGCTCCACCCGGTTGCGCAACAGCTGAGCCCGCACCGTCTCGATCTCCTTGCCGATGACGTGCTGCGTGCGGGCGAGCAGGTCGGACACCGTGATGTCGGACTTCACCCGGTAGCTGGCGCCGTAGAGCTCGCGCTCATTCATGCCGGTGAGGTAGAGCACCGCCTCGCGCAGGGTCTTCGAGGGAATGGTGCCGGTGTTCACGCAGACGCCGCCCAGCATGTCGGACTTGTCCACGATCGCGACCCGTTTGCCGAGCTTGGCTGCGGCGATGGCCGCCTTCTGGCCACCGGGACCGGAACCGAGGACCACCAGGTCGTAGTCCATGGCCCCGTCGGTGCTGGTAGGCGTGCTGTCCTTGGTGCGCTTGGTCATGGGTACAGCCTCACGGCCAGCAGCTGCCGGCACAACCGTTTCCTCAGGTGACCGTGAGGTCTTCGCCACCCCAGTAGGCACGCATGGTGCTGATCTTGCCGTTGCCGTCGAAGGTCATCACGTCGATGGGGGAGATGGTGATCGTCTTGCCTTCGGCCTCGGTGAGAACTCGGAGCTGGAAGGCGGCACTGTCGCCTGCCACCCGAACCGCAAGCAGTTCGGTGCTCATCTCGGTACCCGCGAGCGCGCCGTAGAAGCCGCGGATGCCGTCGTGGCCGTGGTGGGCGGGCGTCCCGTAGGGATCCTCGACGGTGGCATTCTCGGCGTAGAGGGCGACGATGTTCTCGGTGTCGCCCGCGCCGACGCACGCGACGTAGCGGGCGACAATGGCGCGCATGTCCTCTGTTGAGGTCATCGAAGACTCCTGAGGTAGCGGACGGTCGATAACGTGTTCTCGTTTCGACGGCAGAGTCTGCCGCCTGGGATGCCGGCGACACAAGCCCGGTTAGCAGACGTGTCCGACAGGACGACTGTTGGTCGGTGCCTTCAGTGCGAGTTGTCCCCAGCGCAGCAGTTGTGCACAGCGCGAGGCGGTGACCGGGTCGGGGTGGGGTTCAGCCGGAGAACCGTGTGCGGTCATGACCACCTCAACGACTCCGCCGCCTTCAACCATCATCCGACTGACCGACCCGAGCTCGCTGCTCGCGGCGATCCCCGCCCTGCTGGGGTTCGTGCCCACCCGTTCGCTCGTCGTGTTCTGCCTGGAGGGCGCCGCCGCCAGCCGGGTGGGGCTGGTGCTGCGGATCGATCTTCCTGACCCGCACGACTCCGACCACGCGGCGGACGCCCTGATCGCAGAACAGCTGTCCGTACTCTGCGCGCGACGCAAGACGCCCGCGGTGATGGTGGTGGTCGTGGAAGACCGGGCCGCCGGCCCCGCACTGACCCACCGGCGATTACTCGCGGGGCTCCGCGATGCCTGCGAGGCCGTAGGCACCGAGCTCCTCGACGCCCATCTGGTGGATCGGGTGGTGGCTGGTGCCTGCTGGCGCGCTTATGACCACCGCCACCCGCGCAGCGGTGTGGTGGCGGACCCGCAGAGCTCCGTCGTGAGCGCAGCCCACGTGGCGCAGGGTCGCGTTATTCACGGTGCCCGCACCGAGCTGGAGGAGCTGTTTCGTCGGGAGGGTCCCGCACGAGTCGAGCACCTCGTCGCTTTGGTCGACGCGGCGCTGGATGCGGCGTTGCTCGCCAGAGAGCTGAGTGGAGCTCGGGCCGTCCGCGAGGATCTCGAAGCGGTGCTCGCCGCCGTGGCGCGCGTAGCGGACGGCGAGCAGCTCTTCGACGAAGAGATCGCCCGCCTCGGCGCGGCCCTTACTGATCCGCTGGTGCGCGATGCCTGCTTCGGGCTGGCGTTGGGCGAACACGCCGAGGACGCTCAAGCACTGTGGTTGCAGCTCTCCCGCGTTCTGCCCGACCCGCAACGGGCCGAGGCCGCCGTCCTGGTGGCCTACTGCTGTTACGTGCGGGGAGAGGGTCCGTTGGCGGGTATCGCGTTGCGGGTCGCCTTGGTCAGTCGACCGGCCCACCGGATGGCGAGTCTGCTCGACTCGGCGTTGGCCGGCGGACTGTCGCCGACCGTCGTCCGCGAGTTGGCCGACACCGCGCTGGTCATCGCCGGAGATCTCGGTGTGGCGCTGCTGCCGTTTACGCCCGCGCCACCTGCTGGCGGATGAGGCTCCACGCATCACCGACGATCGTGTCCAACTCGGTGCGTTGCGGCTGCCACCCGAGCTCAGCGCTGGCACGGGCGCTGGAGGCGACGAGCACCGCGGGGTCGCCCGCTCGTCGGGCCGCGACCTGCGCCACAATGGTGTGCCCGGTTACCCGGCGGCAGGCTTCGATCACCTCGAGGACTGAGAAGCCCGTTCCGGTCCCGAGGTTGTAGATCGCGTGGTGGCCGGGTACGGCGTGCTCCAGGGCCAGCAGGTGGGCCTCGGCGAGATCCCGGACGTGGATGTAGTCCCGCAGGCAGGTGCCGTCCGCGGTCGGCCAGTCGTCGCCGTAGACGGTGATGTGCTCGCGCTGCCCGGTGGCGACCTGCAATACCAAGGGGATGAGGTGGGTCTCGACGGTGTGCCGCTCCCCGTAGGTGTCGTGGGCGCCTGCGACGTTGAAGTACCGGAGGCTGACGGCGGCCAACCCGTGGGCCGTGGCGTAGGAGGTGATCGCGTGGTCGATGGCCAGCTTGCTCGCCCCGTAGGGGTTGGTGGGACGGGTGGGAGCGTCCTCGGTGATGGGATTGCGCTCGGGCTCGCCGTAGGTCGCCGCGGTGGAGGAGAACACCAGCCGCGGGGTCCCTGCCGCCCGCACCGCCTCCAGCAGTTGTAGCGAAGCGACCACGTTGCCGAACCAGTAAAGCTCTGGATGCTCGACGGACTCACCGACGAGGGACTTGGCGGCAAAATGCAACACACCGTCCACGCCGTCGGCGAGCAAAGGCGCGGCATCGGTGGCCACGTCACCCTCGACGAAACGCGCACCTGGGGCCACGGCGTCGCGGTGCCCGGTGGACAAGTTGTCCAACACGACGACCTCGTGTCCACGCTCGACCAGCAGCGCGGTGCAGACGCTGCCCACGTACCCGGCGCCACCGGTGACGAGCAGTTTCACAAGAACCTCCAGAAGGTGGTGCGGGGCAGTAGTACGGGGCCGTGGGACGAACGCAGCGTCAGCTCAGCTCGACCTGCACGGCATGCGCCATGTCCAGTGGTAACTCGGCGCCGGCGTGCCCAGCCACGGTGACGAGCACAACGGCGCCACCACGTTGTACCGTCACCCGCGCGTCGGGCACCACGCCGGCCTGGCGCAACCGCCCCATCATTGCGATGTCCGTTTGCACGTGTTCCGAGATGCGTCGGACCACAACCGCGACCGAGCCTCCGGCGGCGACGTCGGTCAGTCGGATCAGGTTGTCCGGGCGCGGCGGGCTGTGCGTCGAACCGAGGTCGGCGAGGCCGGGAATCGGGTTGCCGTAGGGCGATGTGGTCGGATGCCCCAGCACCTCGACGAGGCGACGTTCCACCCCCTCGCCCATGACGTGCTCCCAGCGGCAGGCCTCGGCGTGCACCTCCTCCCAGGCCAGGCCGATGACGTCGACGAGCAGCCGTTCGGCCAAGCGATGTTTGCGCATCACCGCCACGGCCACTGCGCGCCCCTCGGCCGTGAGCTCCAGGTGGCGGTCCTCGGCGACCGCGAGCAGTCCGTCCCGCTCCATCCGGGCCACGGTCTGGCTGACCGTGGGGCCGCTCTGGTCCAGGCGCTCGGCGATGCGGGCCCGCAGGGGTACGACGCCCTCTTCCTCGAGCTCGTAGATGGTGCGCAGGTACATCTCAGTCGTGTCGACCAGGTCGTTCACTCTCACACCCCTTCGTCGGCGCCAAGTCTATAGAGGCGGCCACCGGGCCGCGGTCCCCGCGCATGCGCTCGCGCCGCCGCTGACGGCCGCAGCCAGTAGCGTCACGCTCATGACCCGTACTCCCGCGGCTGTGGTGTGGACCAGCGACTACCTCGGTTACCGGCTCAGCGAGGACCATCCGCTCGATCCGATTCGGCTGGATCTGACGATGCGGCTGGCTTCGGGGCTGGGCGTGCTGGAGGGTGTGGATACCCTGCGCCCGCACGCGGCACCGGATGATCAGCTGCTCCGCGTACACACCCCCGGCTATCTCGCGGCCGTCAAGGGTGCGCCGGCCCAACTGCAGGCCGTCGGGCACGGGCTGGGCACGGACGACAACCCGATCTTCGAGCGGATGCACGAGGCAAGTGCCCTGCTCACCGGCGGGACCCTCGCCGCCGCGCGGGAGATCGCTGCCGGGCGCACTACGCGGGCGGTGTCCATCGGCGGCGGTCTGCACCACGCCATGGCCGACTCCGCGTCGGGCTTTTGTGTGTACAACGATGCCGCCATCGCCATCTCCTGGCTGCTGGAGCACGGCTTCGACCGCATCGCCTACGTCGACGTGGATGTCCATCACGGCGACGGGGTGCAGGCCGCGTTCATCGACGACCCCCGGGTGCTCACCGTGTCTTTGCACCAGCATCCGGCGACGTTGTGGCCCGGAACCGGGTGGGCCCAGGAGGTCGGCGAGGGGGCCGCGGCGGGCACGTCGGTCAATGTGCCGCTGATGCCCGGGACGGGGGACCGCTCGTGGCTGCGCGCCTTTCACGCGGTGGTCCCCGGAGTGGTCGGCGCCTTCCGCCCGCAGTTGCTGGTCACCCAGTGTGGGGTGGACACTCACGCTGAGGACCCGCTGGCGGACCTGATGCTCACCGTCGACGGCCACCGCGCGATCTTTCAGGCCCTGCGCCGGCTCGCCGAGGACACCGCCGAGGGCCGTTGGCTCGCCGTGGGCGGCGGCGGGTACGGGCTCCTGCGGGTCGTTCCCCGATCGTGGACCCACCTGCTCGCCGCGGTGCTCGACCGAGATGTGGACGTCGATACGCCGGTGCCGGTGCAGTGGCGCGAGCATGTGGCGTCACTGTCGACCCGAGTGGAAGTTCCGAGCACCATGGGCGACGGCGGAGACCCGACCTACGCGCCGTGGGACGGCGTCGGGGCCAGTACCGATCCGACGACAGCCAAGGTGGACAGCACGATCCGGGACACCCGGCGAGCGGTGTACCCACTCGTCGGGCTCGACCCGGAAGACCCGAGGGACTGAAGGGAGAGGGCCGAGATGGACGACGATGCCCAGCAGTGGGACCCGCACGACTACCCGAAGCACTGGGAAGGCGACGCGCTCGCCTCGGATGGCGCCGTGGTGCATCTGCGACCGATCACCCCGGAGGACGCCGAGCAGCTGGTCGACTTCCACGGCCACCTGTCCGAGCGGACGCGCTACCTGCGCTACTTCGGCCCCTATCCGACGATGTCGCCCCGCGACCTGGCTCGTTTTTCTACCGTTGACCACCACGATCGGGTGGCGCTCGTGGTCCTGCTGGGTGCAGAGATCATCGCCGTCGGTCGCTACGACCGCCTGAGCGACATCGGCGACGGGCTGTCCGCGGAGGTGGCGTTCGTGGTCGCCGACGCGCACCAGGGCCGGGGACTGGGCTCTGTGTTGCTGGAGCACCTGGCCGCCGCCGCCGCCGAACGCGGGATCGCGACGTTTGTCGCGGAGGTGCTGGCGGAGAACCGGGCGATGGTCGGTGTGTTCAAGGACGCCGGCTACCAGATCAAGCGTTCCTTCGACGGG
>JALYVL010000400.1 GCA_030853285.1 Actinomycetota bacterium
GCCCGGGAGTTACTGCCGGGCCGCCTGCGCCGAGGAACCCGCCTGCCTGCAGCGCCTGCACCGCCACCGCGAGCGCGGCCGGCGAGGTGCGCGGCTTCGCCGTTTTGGCGTCGAGCAGAGTGACCGAACCCAGCAGTGCGCCGGCCAGGCTGCCGGAATCCACCGCGCCGGTCGGTAGCTGAATGCCCGCGGGGATCACGTTGGTGATCGTGGAGCGGAGCTGGTCGGCGTTTGCCGGGTTGACGAATGCGGGCGTGAGCGCCACCTGCCCGGAAACCGAACCGCCGGCTTGGCCGATCAGCTTCACCAACGCGTCGCGGTCACCCGAGTTTGCGTCGGGGGCGGTGAAGATGACCACGCTGCGCTGGTCGAGGGCCCCGCGCAGCGCCAGCGGTGCGATGGCAGAGTCGAACCCGTTGCCAGAGTTCAGCTGTGACCGCAAGGCGTTGCGGTCGGACTCCAGGGTCCCGACATTCTGCTGCAGCCCGCTCTTGTCGCTGCGCAGACCCGACAACAAGCCGTTGGACACCGAGGTGGCCCCCAGCACGAGGCCAAGAGCGAGGGCGAGGAAGACCGCCGACAGGGAGACGATGTGGTGGCGCAGCGAGATCACTTTCCTAGCCCCTTGGCCCAGTTGTAGAAGGAGTTCCACGCGTCGATGGCGTGGTCGAGGTAGACCTGGCCTGCGTCGGAGATGAGCAATGCGACCACGATCGCGGCAAGGGCGGCCAGCACCAGCAAGACGACGGTGGACGCGGACACCCTGCTCCGGTAGAGCGTGGCCACGGCCTTGCCGTCCACCAGCTTCGATCCAACCTTGAGGCGGGTGAGGAAGGTCGAGGGGTTGGAGTCGCGCCGACCGCTGTCCAGGAACTCGTGCAAGGTCGCCGCGGATCCCACGCTGACGATGAGCGAAGCGTCGTTGTGGTCGGCGATCAGCAGCGCCAGATCCTCACTGGAGCCCGACGCCGGGAAGGTGATCGCGCCGATGCCGAGGTCCTGGATCCGCTCCAACCCCGGCGCATGCCCGTCGGAGTGTGCGGGCAGCACCACCTGGGCACCACACTTCAGCGTATCGGTACCGATTCCGTCGGGGTCGCCCACGATGAGATCCGGGGTGTACCCGGCGGCGATCAGCGCATCGGCACCGCCGTCCACCCCCACGAGGATCGGCCCGTACTCCTTGATGAAGGGCTTCAGCCGTTTGAGATCCTCGGCGTGGTCGTAACCGTTGCTCACCACCACGACGTGGCGATCACGCATGGCGACCCGCACGTCAGGCACTCCGACGCCGTCCAGCAGCAGCGAGCTCTCCCGCCGAATGAATTCGATCGTGTTGCCTGAGAAGGCTTCCAAGTGATCGACGAGTCCCGTTTTGGCTTCCACCATGAGGTCGGCCACCGAGTCGGAACTCTGCTCGCTGCCCTGGGCGACTTCCTTGTCACCGGAGAAGACGCCGCCATCGTGCAGGCGCAGCTTGGTCCCGTCCTTGACCCGGCGGAACACCTCGCCACCCACGCTGTCGAACAGCGGAATCCCCGCGCCGACGAGGATCTCCGGACCGAGGTTGGGATAGCGCCCGGAGATGGACGGCGCGGCGTTCACCACGGCGGCGACATCGGCGGTGACCAGTGCGTCGGCGGTGGCGCGGTCCAGGTCCATCTCATCGAGGACGGCGATGTCGCCCGGCCCCACGCGGCGCAGCAGACGCGCGGTGTTGCGATCAATGCGGGCGACGCCGGTGACACCCGGTAGGGCGTCATGCGGTCGAGTGAGCAGGCCGGAAAGCTTCATGGCCTCGATGATGACTTGCGGTGCTGCCCCGAACGTGGAGGCGCGCCGCAACGACGACCGTCCCGGGATCAGGCCGATCGAGCACCGGCGGCAGTGGCCAGCAGCTCCTCGGCGTGGGCCCGGCCGGTCTCCGTGTCCTCCAGTCCGGCCAGCATCCGCGCAAGTTCCGCCACGCGCTGCTGTCGGTCCAGGGTGCGCACCCCGCTGACGGTGACCAGGTCACCTTGGGCCGCCTTGTCCACCACCAGATGCCGGTCCGCGAACGCGGCGACCTGCGGGAGGTGGGTCACCACGATCACCTGATGGGTGCGGGCGAGCCTGGCTAGGCGCCTGCCGACCTCCACCGCTGCCCGGCCCCCGATACCAGCGTCCACCTCGTCGAACACCAA
>JALYVL010000401.1 GCA_030853285.1 Actinomycetota bacterium
CGCCATTCGCCAGGCCGGCCAGGTGTGGCTCTGCGTCAGCGGCGACGCCAAGGCGGCCGCGGTGCAGTTGGCGCTCGGCGGTGCGGGTGAGGTGTCCGTTCCTGCGGCGGGAGCGCTCGGCCAGCTTCGCACCCTGTGGCTGCTGGACCGCGCCGCGGCCGGAGCGCTGCCCCGCGAGCTGTTGCCGCGGTAACGCCCGGTCGTGACCCACTACGCTGACCTGTCGCGGGAAGATCTCAGTTCTCGCGCACTTGTCGCGAGAAGTTCTCGCGACGAGTCGCCGAGCAGAACGACGAGCAGAACGGCGAGCCGCTAGCCGCCGAGCTTGATGACCAGGCCGACGCCGACGATGCAGACGAACCAGATCAGCCCGATGAACAGGGTGATGCGGTCAAGGTTTTTCTCGACCACGTTGGAGCCCGAGAGGCTCGACTGCGTGCCACCACCAAACAGGGTGGACAGTCCGCCGCCCTTGCCCTTGTGCAGCAAGATCAGCAGGATCAACGCCAAGCTGGCGATGATCAGCACAATCTGCAAGAACAGTTCCATCGAAGTCCTTCGTTAGTCGTGGCACCACAGCCTAACGTCTGGTGTCAGGGCAGCGGTCCACCGGCGGCGATCGCGCACAGCGTCGCGAACTCATCGGCCTTGAGGCTGGCCCCGCCGACCAGTGCACCGTCGACGTCGTCCTGCGCCACGATCTCGCCCACATTCTTAGAGGTGACCGAGCCGCCGTACAGCACCCGCACCGCAGCAGCGCCATCACCACCGAGCGCCACCAGCTCACCACGCAGCGCTGCACACACCTCCTGGGCGTCGGCCGGAGTGGCGACCCGGCCGGTGCCGATGGCCCACACGGGTTCGTAGGCCAAGATCACCGAGGCGAGCTGGTCCGTCGAGCACCCGGCAAGTGAGCCACGCAGCTGACCGAGCGCGTGCTCGACGTGCGTACCGGCCTCCCGGACCTCCAGGCCCTCGCCCACGCAGATGATCGGGGTGATCCCGTGGCGCAGCGCCGCCGCCGCCTTCGCCGCCACCACCGCGTCGTCCTCGCCGTGCATGGCGCGGCGTTCGGAGTGCCCGACCACCACGTAGGTGCAGCCCAGCTTGGCCAGCATCAGCCCACTGACCTCGCCGGTGAAGGCACCGGAGTCCTGCACGGAAATATCTTGGGCGCCGTAGGTGAGTCGCAGCTTGTCGCCGTCGGTCAGCGTCTGCACGCTGCGGATATCGGTGAACGGCGGCAGTACAGCCACATCGACCTTGTCGAAGTACTTGTCCGGCAGCGAAAAGGCGATCTTCTGGACCAGGGCGATGGCCTCGAAGTGATTGAGGTTCATCTTCCAGTTGCCCGCGATCAGCGGTGTTCGGGTCCCCGGTGAATTAGGCACTGGTCAGCCCTCCAACACGGACAGGCCGGGAAGCTCTTTGCCCTCGAGGTACTCCAACGACGCTCCACCGCCGGTGGAGATGTGCGAGAAACCGTCCTCGGGCAAACCCAGCAAGCGCACCGCCGCCGCGGAGTCACCTCCGCCGACCACGCTGAACGCGCCGTCGCCGGTCGCCGCGATGATCGCTTCGGCCACGCCGCGGGTACCGCCGGCGAAGTTGGCCATCTCGAACACGCCCATCGGCCCGTTCCAAAAAATCGTCCTCGCGGTGTGCAGACCCTCCGCAAAACGGGCGACCGTGGCCGGGCCGACGTCCAGACCCATGTGCCCCTCCGGGATCTCCGTTGCGGCAACGGTGCGCACCGGCACGGTGGCGGAGAACGCCTCGGCGACCACCAGATCGACGGGCAGATAGATCTTGGCACCGAACCGGTTCAGCAGGTCCGTACAGGTGTCGATCATCTCGGGCTGCAGCAGCGAGTCGCCGACCGGGTGCCCTTGAGCCGCCAGGAAGGTGAAGCACATCCCGCCGCCGATGAACAGGCCGTCGACCTTGGGGGCCAGCGCCTCGATGACCGACAGCTTGTCGGAGACCTTCGACCCGCCGAGCACCACCGCGTACGGCTTCTCCGCCCCGCCGGTGAGCTTGGCCAGCACGTCCACCTCGGTCGAGACGAGACCTCCCGCATAGTGCGGGAGTCGTTGCGCCACGTCGTACACCGAAGCCTGCTTGCGGTGCACCACCCCGAAACCATCGGAGACGAAGGCGCCGCCGGATCCGGTCAGCAC
>JALYVL010000030.1 GCA_030853285.1 Actinomycetota bacterium
GCACCGGGATACCCGGGTCGGGGGCGAGCAGCACCCGGAGCCCGTTGTCGAGGGTGAACCGGTGCAGTGCGGGGGCGAAGACCACGCCGCCGACCCTATCCTTGTGACGCGGGACGCCCCCATCGACTGCCGATGTTCACCCATGTCAGAGCCCTCGGGGTGTCGCCCCGACGCCGCGGTGACCTCTAAGGCATGGTGGTAGCGGAGAATGTTGCAGTCCGACGAGAAGATACTGGAGCGAATACCGATGGCACTTCCCACCATGACCCCCGAGCAGCGCAGCCAGGCGCTGGCCAAGGCGGCCGCCGCCCGCACCGCACGCAAGGAGCTGCTGGACCAGGTGAAAGCGGGCAAGCTGAGCCTGGCTGACGTGCTGAAGAAGTCCGACACGGACGAGCTCGTGAAGAAGACGAAGGTCCTCGCCGTCGTAAAGGCATTGCCCGGTGTGGGCACGGTGCGGGCCGCGCAGCTGCTCGAGCAGGCCCAGATCGTGGACACCCGTCGCGTCGGTGGCCTCGGCGCACGCCAGCGCGAGGCCCTGATCGCTGCGGTCGCCTGACCGACCGTGGTCCCCGGCCGTTTGCGTGTTTCGCTGGCGCAGACGGCTGGGGCAGTGCACCCTGAGGGTCGTCGATGACGGACGGCCGGATGGGGAGTGACGCGTGAGCGAAGACGAGCAGACAGCGGCGACGGAGAGCGAAGAGCAGTCCCAGACCGACGAGCAGTCTGAGGGATCAAAGCCCCCCGTGGACGAGGAATCACTGAAGGAAGCCAAAGAGAAGGCCTCCGCCGTCGAGCAGCGGTACGAGCCTGGTGCTCGACCGACCGTTGTCGTCGAGGGCACGGACGGCACTGTGGCCGGCACGGCCTTCGCCACTGACGAAGACATCGAGAAGCATCAATCCGAACGTGAGAACCAGGACGACGATTAACGCACTCAGCCCACGGTGAGCAGCTGGCGCAGCCCGTCCGCGTCGAGCAGGTCCGACGGCGCGAGCGTCACATCGTGGCGGACGTAGTGAAACGCGGCGCGGACCTGACCTAGCGGTACTCCCGCGAGGTCGGCCCAGGCCACCCGGTAGGCGGCCAACTGCACCTGCAAAGCCCGGCGGCGCGCGGTTTCCGGAACGGCGCCGGTTTTCCAGTCCACCACGGTGAAACCGCCGTCGGGATCGGCGAACACCGCATCGATGCGGCCACGGACCACCGTCCCCGCCACGACGGTCTCGAACGGCACTTCCACTTCCGCGGGAAGTCGCTGCGCCCAGTCGGAGGCGAGGAAGGCGGCCTGCAGCGCGTGCAGGTCCGCGTCTGGAGCGGCGTCGGCGTCCGCCGCGCCCGGCAGGTCCTCCATGTCGAGCAGGCGGGTGGACCCGAACCTCCGCTCGATCCAGGCGTGGAACGCGGTGCCCCGACGCGCCAAGGGGTTCGGCGGATAGGGCAGCGGCCTGCGCAGACGCTGCGCCAAGGCGTCCGGGTCCGCGGCGAGCTCGACCAACTGGCTCACCGACAGCTGCGCAGGCAACGCCACCTCGGCCACCCCTGAGCGGCGCCGCTCCCGCTCGGCCAGCAGCGCGTCCACGTCGGCGATCCACCCGTCCGGGTCGCGCGCCGTAGCGGGTGACTCGGGCATCACAGCTCGCTCATGCATGGCAGCCAGCACCAGCTGCGCGCCGCGCTCGACAGCCCCCCGGCGGACCCCCAACAGATCCGGCGGCCACCGGACACTGTGCTCCCGAGCCAGTACCGGGTTCTCGGCATCGTCGGCCGGCTCCGCCGCCCAGTGCTCGACCGTCCCGACCTCCTCGACCAACGACCGCAGCTCGGCGAGGAACGGTGACGGTCCGCGGGGCTTTACACCGGTGGCTCCCCAGTGGTGTCCGGAGATCAGCAGGGTTCGCTCGGTGCGAGTGAGCGCCACGTAGAGCAGGCGGCGCTCCTCCTGCAACCGTCGCGCCTCGCTGGCGTTCTCATACGCTGCCAGGACTTCTTCGAGGTCCTTGCGGTTGACGCAGCCGCTGACGTCAAGCACCGGTACCCCCACGGCGTCGCCTTCCTCCTCTGCGCCCCCCTCCTCTGCGGCGTCGCCCCGTAGGTGCGAGGGCAGCTCGGTGGGGTTGCGCAACCACGACGAGGAGCTCCTACGCACCGGAAACACGTTCGTCACCAGGTGCGGTACGGCCACCACCTGCCATTCCAATCCTTTCGCAGCATGCACGGTCAGCACCTGGACACGGTCGGGGTCGACCTCCACCTCGCCCGGCGTCAGTCCGTCCTCGGCGTCCTCCGCCGCGGCCAGGTAGCCGAGCAATCCCGCCAACGTCGGTGCGGTCGTGCCTGCCGCATAGCCGCTGACCACATCGGCGAACGCATCGAGGTGAGTCCGCCCTCCGGCGCCGCCCTGAGCGGACACCTCGACGTCCACGCCCAGCACCCGTTCCACGTCCGCCACCAGCTCCGGCAGCGGTTGCTCCAGTCGCTCACGCAGAGCCGAGAGCTCGTCGGCCAGGGTGCGAAGGCGCCGGTACCCCTCAGGCGAATAGCGCTGGGCAGCGCCCAGATCGGCCAGCGCATCCACCAGCCCGGCGAGCTCTGCGTTCTCCCCGGGTAACGCCGCCGCCGCGCTGGCGGTCAAGTCGGTCGCCGCCGATTCCCGCCCGCCGCCGGCGGCCAGCGCTTTGGCGCGTCGCCACAGGGCCACCAGGTCCGCTGCACCGAGCTGCCACCGGGCACCGGTGAGTACTCGGACTGCGGCGCTACCGGCCAACGGATCGGCAAGCAGCCGCAGCACGCTGAGGACGTCGCGGACCTCGGGGGTGTCCAACAGGCCTCCCACCCCCACGACCTCCACCGGAAGCCCCTCCGCCCGCAGCGCGTTCGCCACGCCAGCCATGTCGGCACGGCGGCGCACCAACACTGCAGCGGTCGGGGTGGGCGCACCATCCGCTCTGGCGCGCTCGTAGGCGCGGGAGATGTGCTGCGCCATCCAGGCCAGCTCCTCGCCGACATCTGGCAGCAGGGCGGCGCGTACCTCGCCGAACGGCGCGTCGGGGCGGGGGCGCAGCTCAGCAACAGGCACCCCCCTCGCCCGCAGGTCCGCGGAGATGCCGTTGGCCAGATGCAACGCCTCGGCGGGGTTACGCCAGCTGGTGAGCAACTCGCTGCGCGGCGCCGGAGCTCCCGCGCGACCGGTCGGAAAGTCGGTGGCGAAACGCGGGAGATTCGCCGCGGACGCGCCACGCCAGCCGTAGATGGACTGAACGGGGTCGCCGACTGCGGTCAACGCCAAGTGCGGATCCAGGCCTGCACCGAACAACGAGGTCAGCAGCACACGCTGGGAGTGCCCGGTGTCCTGGTACTCATCGAGCAGCACCGCACGGAAACGGTCCCGTTCGGCTTTCCCCACCTCGGGATGTGCCCGTGCCAGCCGCGCGGCCAGCGACATCTGGCTGCCGAAGTCCAGGGCAGACTCCTTGCGCATCGTCTCCTCGAGGCGCTGCAGCAGCGGCAGCAGAATCAACCGTTGCGTCTGCGCCTCGAGCACTTTCAGTAGCTCTTTGGTCGGTCCGCCGCGTTGCTTCGGCCCGGCAGGCAAGGTGTGCACCAGCTGCTCCAGCTCCGCGTAGGAGCTCAGCAGCGCCGAAGGGTCGACCAGATGTTCGGCCAGCTGCCCCGCGAGCTGACGCAGCCGCGCTGTGATCGCTGCCGGTCCCACCTCAGTGTCCAGATCCTGTCCCCACGTACTGACCACCCGGTGCGCCAGCTGCCACGAGGCCGTCTCACTCAACAGAGTCGCGGAGGGTTCCACCGGCAGCCGTAAGCCGTGCTCGGCCAACAGCCGCCCCGCATACGCGTGGTACGTACTGACCTCCGGCTCACCGGCCCCGATCAGCGCAGACAACTCCCCGCTGGGGTCAACCCGCAACAGCAGCTCGGCTCCCGCCAGGCGGTGCAGCCGCAACCGAATGCGTGAGCTCAGCTGCTGGGCCGCCTTGCGGGTGAAGGTGAGCCCCAGCACCTGATCCGGCGTCACCTTTGCGTTGGCCACCAACCACACCACCCGCGCGGCCATCGTCTCTGTCTTGCCGGCCCCCGCCCCGGCCACCACCAGTGCCGGGGACAGGGGCGCACCGATCACCGCCACCTGCTCGTCGGTCGGCGGCGGCAGACCCAAGGCTTCGGCCAGCTCTGCGGGGCTGATCTGCTGCTCGTTCACGCCCCGCCGACCTGCCTGCCGGAATCCTGGGCGGGGCAGGCGCCGCGCACGGGGCAATGGGTGCAACCCTCGTTGACCCTCGCGAGGAACTGTGGTCCGCTGGTCGCCGCCGCGGCGTCCAGGATCTTCGAACGCCAGAGCTCCGTCTCGCCCTCGCTCAGTGGTGGTTGTTCTCGTTGGGTCGCTCCGGCGATCCGGTTCGCTTTGGCCACGTAGACGAGCCTGCCGCCGCCGGGCTGCCCCGCGGCCTCGATCCCAGCCAGCCCGCCGTGCGCGGTGGCGAGCTGATAGGTAGCCAGCTGCGCATGCTGCTGAGCCGCACTCGCACTCACCGGGTTCTTGGACGTCTTCACGTCGACCACCACCAGGCGTCCGCGGGCGTCCCGCTCAAGCCGATCGATACGGCCGCTTACCTGCACGGTGAGGGTCTGCCCATCCCCGCCAGACGGGACCCCTTGCAGCACAACATCAACCGGCAGCTCGACGGCGACCTCGGTGAGCTCGGCACGGGTCCGCTGCAACCACTGCCGGAAGTTCTCCAGCATGGCGCGGTGCCGCTGCAGCTCGTGGCGCGAGTGCCACGGCGCGCCCACGTCGACTCCCAGCCACGCCTGCTGCAGTGCGGCGTCGACGGCTTCGGGGCGCGCGCGCTCAGCGATCGCTTCGACCAGCGTGTGCACCAAGGTGCCGGTCACCGCGGCCGTCGAAGACCCGTCCTGGCCGCCGTGGCGCTCCAACAGCCAGCGCAGCGGACAGGTCGCCAGGAGGTCCACCGCCGACGGCGACACCGAGACCGGACCGTCGCCGGGCTGCCACAGCTGCACCCGCGTGCTGGCCTCGGCAAGGCCGTACCACTGCTCGGGGTGTGCCCCTCGCACCCCTGCGGCGGCCAACCGGGCCAGTTGGGCCACGGCGAGCTCGCGGCGCTCGGGTTCAGCATCCTCGGCACACACCACCGCCCGTAGCTGCGCGACCAACTCACCGAGAGCCAGGGCGCGATCGGCCTGCGGCGCACCGGTTTCGGTTTGACTCACGTCGTCGCCGCGGTGCGCGGCGAGCTCGGCGACAAACCGGGACGGCAACAGGTCGGTGTCGCCGGTGGCGCTGTCCACGGCTGTGACGAGCAAGGTCTCCGACGCGCGAGCGCAGGCGACCAGAAACAGCCTGCGCTCGGCGGCCAGCAGCGGGGCGGTACTCGAGAGCGTGTCCACCACCTCCGGGTCGGTCCCCGCGGAGACGATGTCCACCAACCGTTCGGTACCCAACAGGCTGCCCCGGCTCCGCAGAGTCGGCCACAAGCCCTCCTGCACACCGGCGACGGCCACCAACCGCCACTGCTGACCGGAAGCGGAGTGAGCGGTGAGCACGGTGACCGCATCGGCGGACTCCACGGCGTCCCCCCGGGCGTCACCGAACCCGCTCGGCAGCTGCTGCTCGGTGAGGTATTCGACAAACCCACTCACCCCGCCCGCGGGAAGTCGGTCGACGTAGCGCGCGGCCGCATCGAACATGGCGAGCACCGCATCGAGATCGCGGTCGGCGTGCGTACCCGCCGCCCCCCCGCGCCCGGCCGCCGCCACCCAACGAGATTCGAGCCCGCTGGCCTGCCATACCGCCCACAGCACATCCTCGACGCCTCGACCGTCGGCAACCACCGTCCGCGCGGCCGCAAGTACCTTCAGCACTCGGCGCAACGGCTCGGCCTCGGTAGCGGTGAGCGCGCCGAGTAGATCGCGCGCGCTCACGCCGGTCGGGGACAACAAGCCGGGCGGGGACAACAAGACCGTGCGGATGAGCTCTGCCGATGCCCTGTCGCCCCCGCGGAGCAGCTCACCACGGCGCAGGCCGCGGCGGAGCCGGCGCAGGGCCACCGGGTCGGCGCGGCCCACCGCCGAGGTGAGCAGGGCCAGCGCCGCCTCCTCGTCGAAATCCGAGCTCACCCCGTCGGCGGCCAATGCGCGCAGCGTCAGCAAAAACCCCTGCACCGCATACTGTCTGGCGGGCGGAAGGTCAGTGGACGGCACCCGCAGCGGCACCCCAGCCGCGAGCAGCGCACGGCGCAGCGTCGGCAACGACCGCACGGTGGAGCGCACGATCACCGCCATCTCCGCGTATGGCACGCCGTCGAGCAGATGCGCCCGGCGCAGGACGTCAGCAACGAACGCCGCCTCCTGCGCCTCGCTGCGCAGCAGGCGCAGCATCACGTGGCCGGCTGCGGCGTCGTCGGCCGCAGCGGGACCCCGCTGCGGCGCAACGCCGGGTAAGCGCGAGCTGATCACCGCGACAGCGTCGGCCACCGCCCCCGCCAAGCGCCTGCTGGTGCTCAGCAACAGCGTGCGCTCACGGGGCACCTCGGCCAACAACCGCGAGTCAGCGCCACGGAACCCGAAGATTGCCTGGTCGGGGTCGCCGGCCACCACAACCTCACCGGCCCCGAGGGTGCGTACCAGGGCCGCGCCGAGCGGATCCAGATGCTGCGCGTCGTCCACCAGCAGGCAGCCGACACGGCTCCGTTCGGCGCTCAGCAACGCCGGGTCTGCGGTGAAGGCGTCCAACGCCCCGGCGATCAGCCCGGCTGCATCGACGGCAGGGGCGCTGGCCTGGGGGGCTTCCATGCCCACGGCGGCGCGCAACAACATCACCTGCTCATACCGCACGCCGAACCGTCCGGCGGCCACCCATTCCGGGCGACGATTCCTCCGGCCGAGCTGCACCAGCTCTTCGGGGCCGATCCCACGTTCGGTGGCCCGCAACAACAGGTCCCGCAGCTCACGCGCGAATCCCGCCATGCCGAGGGCCGGCCGCAGCGTGGCCGGCCAATGCGCAGCGCCGTCAACGATCTCCCCGCGCAGCAGCTCACGGATCACCGCGTCCTGCTCCGCGCCGCTGATCAACCGTGGTGGCGGGTTTTCGTGCGCGGCGGCCTGCAGACGCAGTACCGCAAACGCGTAGGAGTGCAGGGTGCGGACCAGCGGCTCGCGGATGGTCGCAACACCACCCCGGCCGGCGACGGTCAATCGCTCGGTGATCTCCCTGCGCACGGCACCGGCCGCTCGGCGGGAAGCGGTGAGCACGAGCACCGACTCTGCGGCCACCCCGGGGGTCGACAAGCGACGCACCGCCAGGTCCACCAACAACGACGTCTTGCCGGTGCCCGGACCGCCCAGCACGGCCACCGGATCCCATGCCCCTGGACGGCGCGGCGCGGTGCCGGTCAGCAGCTCGGCCGCGGGGCCTGTCCACTCGCGGGAGGACAACTCGACGACGGGGGCAGCGACCAACGTGCTCCGCTGTTGCTTCGCCGCCCTGACCACCTCGGCATCAGACCATGGCTGGCCGACAGTTCTGTGCTCGGTGCGTGGCTGGCACACTCGCACCATGGACGATGAGCAGGTCGAGCGGGTGCGCGCATTGCTCGCCGCCGTGCCACCGGGGTGGGTGACCACCTACGGCGACCTGGCCGCCGCGGCCGGGCTCGGCTCGCCGCGGATGGCCGGACGCATATTGGCCGAGGACTCGGCGGACCTCGCGTGGCACCGGGTGGTCAACGCCTCCGGCCGGGCCGCCCCACACAAGACGACCGAGCAGCTGCGGCGTCTCCGTGCCGAGGACGTGCCCATCCGCGACGACCGCGTCGACCTCGCGGCCGCCCGCTGGAGCTGGCCGTCCCAGCTGCGCCAATCCACGGATCCAGCGATCCGCACGCTGGAGGGGGCCGCTCATGACCGCGGAGAGGCGAGAATGCGGCGGTGCTGACGGTTCGGAATGCCCGAGTGCAGGACGCCGCCCTGGAGACCGCTGTTCCAAGGTTCTCCGTCACGCAGTTCCGGTCGCTCGGAGGACGTACTTCGCGAAAATGCCATCCGGGGCGGCCGCTCAGCCGCCGTTCACTGAGACGGCTTCCTGGCCTTCTAGGACTGGTGGGCGCTCGATCCGGTAGATGTAGTGGTCGCGCGGGTCGCAGGGATTGTCTGGCTCCAGATCGCCCGCCGCGATCCGCTGGAAGCCGGCGCGCTCAAGTGTTCGCCAGGATGCGTGGTTTCCGGCTGACACGGGGACGATGACGTCATCCGCTCGCGAGCAGCATGCCCAGCTTTCCGCGACCAATGTGGTGACCATCGCGGCACCAAGGCCTTGGCCACGCATCTGCGGCTCTCCGATGAGGTAGTCCACGCTCAGCCCACCCGGTGGCACCGGACACACTGGCGCGAGTTCCTCGACGTACTCCGGGTAAGCGTCGATCGAGTACCGCTGGATCAACCCGAACGGCTGATCATCGGCACAGGCAAGGAAGAGCTCTGTGGCATCGTCTCCGTCGACGCTGGGTCCGAAGTCGCGCTCGACGGCTTCCGGCGAGCTCATGGTTCCACCACCGGGCCACCAC
>JALYVL010000402.1 GCA_030853285.1 Actinomycetota bacterium
GGACACCGTTGTGCCTACGGGTGAACGCGACCTGTACCGCGACGACGGTGGCACCTGGAGCTGGGACTTCGAGGCCAACGCGGCGGTGCGCTCCACCGAGGCGCCAGTCCGGCTGCCGCGCGCGGCCGATCTGGTGCCCGCCACGCTGGGACGGCGCCTGCTCAGCGAGGCGGCACCCACCGAAGTGCGCAGGCTGGACGTGCAGCGGGTCGCCGGTCGCGACGCGCCCGGGCTGCAGCTCCGCCCTGCTGACCCGCGCAGCACGATCACCGCGGTAGACGTGTGGGCCGACCCGGCGAGCGGCATACCACTGCGGGTGCTGGTGCACGCCAACGGCGATAACCGCCCCGTCATCACCAGTTCGTTCCTCGACTTCTCCACTGCCACACCAATCCCCGCGGTTACCTCCTTCACCCCACCGCCCGGCGCCAAGGTTCGCGAGGAGCAGCCCAACGACCTCGTCGCGCAGGCGCAGCGGCTCACCCGGGCCAGAACCCCGCAGCAGCTGGCCGGAATGGCCCGCCGTGATGACGTCGCTTCCGCCGGTGCGGTCGGCAGCTACGGGCGCGGCGTCACTTCGCTGGTTGCCGTCGCTTTGCCGGGCCGCACCGCGGGGGAGCTGCGCACCCAGCTGGGCAAAGCGCCCACAGCCACGGTCGACGCGACCGGGATCGCACTCACCGTGGGCCCGCTCAACCTCAGACTCACCGACCCGGTGGGGCGAGCACCCGTGTGGTTGCTGGCGGGCACCGTCACGCCGGGCACTCTCACCGCCGCGGCCGGCGAGCTGCGGGCCACGCGGGGGGACCGGTGATCATGACGCACGCGCTCACCAAGCGCTACGGCTCGTTGCGCGCCGTCGACAACGTCGCGCTGCAGGTCGAGCGCGGCGACATCTACGGGTTTCTGGGCGCCAACGGCTCCGGCAAAACCACCACCGTCCGAATGCTGCTCGGCCTGGTGCTGGCGACCTCCGGCGAGATCGAGCTGCTCGGCGAACCGATGCCGCGCCGGCGCAAGCGGGTCCTGCCCCGGGTCGGGGCCCTCGTCGAGGGGCCGGCCGCCTACGGACACCTCTCGGGGCGGGCCAACCTCACCATGCTCGACGCCGCCGGCTCGGGCGCGGCACGACGCACCCGGCGGCGCCGGGTCGAGAATGCGCTCGAGCAGGTCGGGCTCGCTCGCGTCGGCAGGCGGCCGGTGAAGAACTACTCGCTGGGGATGCGCCAGCGGCTGGGCCTGGCTGCAGCACTGCTGCGCACCCCGGAGCTGCTCGTGCTCGATGAGCCGACGAACGGTCTTGACCCGCAGGGTATTCGGGAGATTCGTGAGCTGCTGCTCACCCTGCACGCTGCCGGCACCACCGTGTTCCTCTCCAGCCACCTGCTGGCCGAGGTCGAGCAGCTGTGTACCCGCGTCGGGGTGCTCGACCGCGGGCGACTCGTCGTGCAGGAGTCGATGTCGGCAATGACGCAGACCACCGGACGCGTGCTGGTGCTCACCCCGGATGCGGCGCGGGCCGTGGCCGCGCTCAACGGAGAGGCCGGGGTGAGTGTGGAAGATCGTCAGGCCGATGGCATCGGCGAACGTCTGGTGGTGGTACACCCCAGCGCGGACCGCCTCAACGCCACCCTGGTGCGCGCAGGGGTGCGCGTGCAGGAGCTACACCAGCAGCGGCGGACCCTGGAGCAAACCGTGCTGGACGCGACGGCTTCCGGGTCTGGTGACGTCCGATGATCGGCGTCGAGCTACGGGCGATGCTGCGTCGCCCGCGCACCTGGGTGGTGATCCTGCTGCTCGACGCGCTGCCCACCCTCGTCGCCATCCTGTTGGCATTCACCAAGATCGGTCCGCGCCCCGGGCAGGGACCGGCCTTCCTCTCCGCCGTGCTCAGCAACGGGCAGCTGTTCCCGTTGGCCGCCTTGGCCATCGTGTTGCCACTTTTCCTGCCCGTCGCGGTCGCAGTGATCGCCGGTGACGCCGTCGCCGGGGAGGCGCAAGCAGGCACCCTGCGTTACCTGCTGATCCGACCGGTCGGCCGCGTCCGGCTACTCATCGCCAAGCTGGTGTCGGTGGTGGCGTTCGTGGTGCTCGCCGTCCTGGTCGTGGCGGCCACCGCCTACCTGACCGGCACCAACCTGCTCGGCAAGTCGTCGCTGGCCACGGGCCTCGC
>JALYVL010000403.1 GCA_030853285.1 Actinomycetota bacterium
GTTCGGCTGCGAGCTGCCCGCCGACGAGGTCGAGTCGGTGGGCGGCCTGCTCGGCCAGGCGCTGGGCCGGGTGCCGCTGCCCGGTTCTGAGGTGACCGCGCACGGGTTGCTCATGCGGGCCGAAGCAGGTCCCGAAGTGCGCGGGCGGGTGCGCGTGGGCACCGTGCTGGTGCGGCGCGCGGGTAGTGATGAGTCCGACGGCGATACTACTGACCTTGCTCGCACCGAACGATAGGAGCGCCCACCATGGTTGAAACGACCCCGGAGATCGACCCCGACGACTCCAAGCTCGTGGTGCTGGCGCGCTCGTCCATGGGCCGCACCGGTGCTGCGGAAGGTGCGGCCGTGCGCGATCTGGATGGGCGGACCTACGCCGCGTCCACCGTGGAGCTGCCGTCGCTGCGGCTCACCGCTTTGCAGGCCGCTGTTGCCGCGGCGGTGTCCAGTGGGGTCGACGGGTTGGAGGCTGCCGCGGTGGTGAGCGCGGCCGAGAAGCTCGACGATGCGGGGGTCGCCGCCGTCCGCGACCTCTCACCCGACGCGCTGATGTTCCTGGCCGACCGCAGCGGTGGTATCCGGCAGGTCTCCGGTGGCTGATTCGGCTTACCGTTCGGGGTTCGTCTGCTTCGTGGGGCGTCCCAACACGGGCAAATCCACCCTTACCAACGCGTTGGTCGGCACCAAGGTGGCCATCACCTCCAGCCGTCCGCAGACCACCAGGCACACGGTTCGCGGCATCGTCCACCGCCCCGACGCGCAGCTGATTTTGGTGGATACGCCCGGCCTGCACCGACCCCGAACGCTGCTGGGCCAGCGACTCAACGACCTCGTCCGCGACACCTACTCCGAGGTCGACGTAATCGGGCTGTGCATCCCGGTGGACGAGAAGATCGGTCCGGGGGACAGGTGGATTCTGGAGCAGTTGCGCCACGTCGCGCCCAAGACACCGGTGGTCGGCGTGGTCACCAAGATCGACAAGGTCGCCAAGGCGCAAGTGGTGCAGCAGTTGCTCGCGCTGTCCGCGCTGCTGGGCCCGGAGGCCGAGGTGGTGCCGGTCTCCGCGGCGCGGTCGGAGCAGCTGGACGTGCTTGGGGATGTGTTCGCGGCCGCGATGCCCGAGGGACCGCAGCTCTACCCCGACGACGAGTTCACCGATGAGTCGGACACGGTGATGATGGCCGAGCTCATTCGGGAGGCGGCGCTGGAGGGACTGGGTGACGAACTGCCACACAGTCTGGCCGTGGTCGTCGAGGAGGTGTCCGCCCGCGAGGGTCGAGCGGACTTCCACGATGTCCGGGCGCTGCTGTACGTGGAGCGGCCCAGCCAGAAATCCATCGTGATCGGCAAGGGAGGCGCGCGGCTACGGCAGGTGGGGACCGCGGCGCGCGCGCAGATCGAGCAGATGTTCGGCAACCGGATCTTCCTGGAGCTGCACGTCAAGGTAGCCAAGGACTGGCAGCGCGACCCCAAGCAGATGGGGAAGTTGGGGTACTGACGTCCGTTTTCGGTAGGTTCTCCGGTGGACGAAGCGCACCCTGCACGCTACGACGCTTGGAGACACAGTGACCCAGAACCCTTACGGCAATGAGCAGGCAGCCAGCGGCATCGGACCAATGCCGGGTGACAACGAGATCCGCAAGGAGCCGTCGGTGGCGCCCGCGGACGTCGACAAGGCGTTCAAACTGTGGCTCGTCAGCATCGGTATCGGGGTCCTCGGGATCATCGCGAGCATCGCCTTCGCCGACCGGCAGGCGCTGATCGATCAGGCGATGAAGAACAGCGCCGCCCTGACTCGCGACGAGGCGAGCACTGGCGTCACCATCGGCCTGGTCGTTGGCGCGGTCGTCGCGCTCATCATCATCGGCCTGGAGCTCTTCTTCGCGTTCAAGATGCGGGCGGGCCGGAACTGGGCCCGGATCGTGCTGACCGTGGTGGGAATTCTGGGCGTCCTGTTCGGTCTGTTCGGGCTCACCAATGGCTTGACCATCGCGACGGTCCTCAACCTCATCTCCATCATTGTGGTGATCGCTGCGATCGTCTTCATGTTCAGGCCTGCCTCGGGCGCCTACTTCAGCCGGCCGAAGTAGTCACTTTCGCCCGGTAGCCGCGTTGCTAGGTACCGATCCGGTACGGAGTGTGGCCAATCGAGGCTCAAAGTCCGCGCGTAC
>JALYVL010000031.1 GCA_030853285.1 Actinomycetota bacterium
CCGGCCATGGGCTGCGTCACCCTGGCGGCTGAGGGGCCACCGGGGTCGGCGCGGCGGTGGGCGTGGGTGCGGCAGTCGTCGGCTTTGCCGCCGTCGTGCCGGTCTGGCCGTTCGCCTGCTGGTAGGCCTTGACCGCAGCGTCGACCTTGGTCAGCGACTGCCCGATCGCCCCCAGGTCACCACTGGACTTGGCCGTGTTGAAGTCCTGGAGCGCCTTGTTGAGGTTGCTCACCGCATCCTGCTGGCTCGTGCCGCCGGGGACCGGAGCCGTACCGGTGGGTGCGGCGGGCGCCGGCGCGGTACTGGTCGGCGGCGACGTCGTGGTTCCCTGGTCCGGCGCGGTGGTTCCCGAGCCCGCCCCCGCGCCGAACACCTGATCCAGCGCATCGGCCAGCGTGGCACCGTAGCCAACCTGGTTGTTGTAACTCACCAGCACCCTGGCCAGCTGCGGGTACGAGGAGCTCTGCGCCGACCGCTCGATGTAGAGCGGATCCACGTAGAGCAAACCACCCTTACCCACGGGCAGGGTCAGCAGGTTGCCGTACTCGATCTTGGTGGACTGCTGCCCGAGCAGGTTGCGCTCTTTGGACACCTGCGGGGCCGACAACATGGAGTTCTGCACCTGCTGCGGGCCCTGGGTCTGCGTGTCCGTCGGCAACTTCAGCACCGTGATCTGGCCGTAGGTGTCCGGATTGTTGCTCGCGGACATGTACGCCGACAGGAACTCCCGCTTGAGTCCCACCAACGCGCTGGTGAGCTGGAACGACGACTTGCCGCTCACCGGATCGGCCGCCTGCACGTAGTACGGCGGCTGCGGCGCGCGCCCGTTGTTGTTGTCCACGGTCGGGTCGTCGGGAACCGACCAGAACCCGTTGTTCTGGAAGAACTCCTTGGGGTCCGAGACGTTGTAACGGGTCAGCAGGTCGCGCTGCACCTTGAACAGGTCCTCTGGGTAGCGGAAGTGCGCCCGCAGCTCCGGCGAGATGGCACTGGCGGGCTTGACCACCCCAGGAAAGACACCCTCCCACGCCTTGAGCACCGGGTCCTTGTCGTCCACGGAGTATAGGGTGACGGTGCCGTCGTAGGCGTCCACCGTGGCCTTCACCGAGTTGCGGATGTAGGAGACCTGCTTGTTCGGCGCCTGGCGGACGCCGGTAGAAGTGGCGAGGCTGTCTGCGGTGGCCGCGTCCAGCGAGGTGCGCTGGGCGTAGGGCAGGGAGTCCAAGGTGGTGAACCCGTCGACCACCCATTGCACCCGCCCATCCACCACAGCCGGATAGGTGTCGCTGTTGGTGGTCAGCCACGGCGCCACCGCCTGCACCCGGTCCCGCGGGTCACGGTTGAAGATGATCTTCGAATCGTTGGTGACGGCGCTGGAGAACAGGATGTTGCGCTCGCCGTACTTCGCGGCGAATGCCAGCCGGTTGATCCAGCTGCCGATCTCCACGCCGCCCTTGCCCGCGTAGGTGAAGCTGGAGTTGTCCGTGTCGTACTCGCGCGGTGCGGCGCCGGGCACGTCGCCGACGATGGCGTAGTCAGGGGTGGACTTCCCGATCAGCTCGCCGTAGTAGATCCGTGGCTGGGCCACCGGGATCGTCGTCGACTTCGTGTTCAGGTCGGCCACCGTGTACACCGGGTAGCCGCCGGTGCCACTGCCCGCGTCGGTCAACGCGGCGTTGACCTTGTTGGCGGCCGCGGCCACGAAGCCGTTGCCGTGCGTGTAGACGGTGTGCTGGTTGACCCAGTTGGTCTGGTTGCCGGTCAGCGCATTCGGGTTGAGCTCACGTGCGGCCACGACGTAGTCCCGCAGCTGCCCGTCGATGGTGTAACGGTCGACGGACAGGGTGTCCGGGAAGCCGTAGAAGTTCTTCAGCTGCTGCTGCTGGGTGAAGGTGCGCGACAGCACCGTGGGGTCGAGCAGACGCACGTTGGAGATGGTGGCTGTGTCGGTGGCGACCTCGGAGGGCGCGACGGTGGCGGTGCCCGGGTAGTCCACATACTTCACCGTCTGGTCGGTGATGCCATAGGCCTGCCGAGTGGAGGCGATGTTGCGCCCGATGGACACTGCCTCCCGGTCGGGTCCGTTGGGGTTGACCGAGAACTGCTGCAGGATGGCGGGCCATGCGGCTCCGACCAAGATCGAGGACAGCACCAGTAGCGCGGTGGCCAACGCGGGCACCCGCAGGTCGCGCAGCACCACCCCGGCGAAGAAGGCGCCCGCGCAGATCACCGCGATGCACAGCAGGATCAGCTTGGCGGGCAACACCGCGTGCAGGTCGGTGTAGGAGGCGCCGGTGAACTGCGGGTTGCGGTCGCTGGAGAGCAACTCGTAGCGGTCGAAAAAGTAGGCCACCGCCTTGATCAGCACGAAAGTGCCCGCCAACACCGCCAGTTGCACGCGAGCGGCCGTCGTGAGCCTGCCGCCGCGACCGGCGAGACGCAGACCCCCGAACAGGTAATGCGTCACCAGATTCGCCACGAACGCCAGCAGCACCCCGACGAAGGCCCAGTCGATGAGGAAGCGGTAGAAGGGCAGGTCGAAAGCGTAGAACCCCAGATCCAGGCCGAACTGCGGATCGGTCTGCCCGAAGCTGGTGCCGTGCAAGAACAGTTGCACCAAAGTCCAGTCGGACTGAGCCACCAGGCCCGAGATGACCCCGATGAGCGCGGGGATGCCGATCCCGAACCACCGAATGTGGCTCATCACCACGGTGCGATACCGCGCCACGGGGTCGTCCGGGCCGGACACCGGGACGAAGACCGGCCGCGACCGGTAGGCCAACACCAACGCACCACTGACAATCAACCCGATCACCACACCGACGATCAGGAACAGCACGAGCTTGGTGATCAAGACCGTGGTGAACACGCCACGAAAGCCGAGCGCGCCGAACCACTCCCAGTCGACGTAGGCGTTGACGAAGCGCGAACCGCCGAAGATGAGCACGAGCAGCAGCGCCCCGATGATGAGCAGCCAGCGGCTCCGTCGGGACAAACCCGAAAACGTGGTGGGTGGGCGCACGGCCACGAGCCACACTCCAAGCTGTTGCACGGCGCAGTGACGCCGCTGGTGGTTGCCCCGGCTTCGTTCTCGCTCCGCCGGTACCGTCACTGTACGGATTGCCACGCCTGCGAGGATGGCCGCCATGAGCCTGCTCTCCCCCACTGCCTTGTCCATCTGCGTGCGCGAGGTGGTTGACTTCGTCGACGATGCGGGCTGGGACCAGCCGCCCCAGATGTTTGCGCTGGTTCCCACGGTTGAGCTCGCCGAACACGAACCCGAACTGGTGGGCGCATTCTCGGAGCACAGCGAACTCACTCCCATCGCCCAGGAACCGTTGCCGACAACCGTGGAGGGCGGCTCACCCGAGCTGGACGCCGCACTCGCGGGTATCACCTGGCCGGCGTCCGTGGCGGGTTGCGCACTGGTGCAAGAGATCCTAATCCTGCCGCCCGAGGCGGAGGCCGAGCTGGATCAGGTGGTGGAACATGCGCTCGGGGGCGGCACCGCCGCCGAGCAGGCAGCGCTGGAGCACGCCGCGGCGCATCCCCAGCGCCAGGAGGCCCGTCTCGTGGCCGCGGTGCTGCGCGGCGGCGAAGCGCTGTGTCTGCTGCAGCTACGCCCAGACGCCTTCGACGCCGATGCCGCACCGGAGTTGCTGGAGCACCCCGAGTTGGCGCCGAACCTGGTGGCCGCCCTGCTGGCCACCTTGGAGGAGTGAGTGACTAGCAGTGCGGGGCGTCCCCGCCCGTCGTCAACGTCTGCAAGGCGTCGACGGCGGTAGCCAAGGTCTGCACCTTGACCAACCGCAGTCCGTCGGGCGCCCGTTGCAGCGCCTCCGCGCAGTTGGCGGCAGGCACCAGGAACACCGTCGCGCCCGCCTCGCGTGCCGCCATCATCTTGAACGGAATGCCCCCGATGGGCCCCACCGTGCCCGAGCCGTCGATGGTGCCGGTTCCCGCGACGAACTTTCCGTCGTTGAGCTTGCCGGTGCTCAGTTTGTCCACCACCGCCAGTGAGAACATCAGCCCCGCCGACGGCCCCCCGATGTCGGCCAGGTTGAAGTCGATGGTGAAGTTGACGTCCGGCGCGTTGCTCGGCGTGATACCGAGGAAGCCCCGTGGGTCCGCGTCCGGACGTTTGCCCAAGGTGATGGTCGCCGTCGTCGGGGGTCCACCGTTGCGGCGGTAGCTCAGCACCGCCTGCTCTCCCGGCTTGCGATCGGCCAGGGCTTGAAGCACCTGCTCCGCCGCGGCGACCGGCTTGCCGTCCACGCTGACGAGCTGATCTCCGGGTTGCAGCACGCCGTCGGACGGTGAGCCTTTGGTCAGTGCGCCGATCTTGACCTGAGTGGGAAAGTGCAAATAGCTCAACGCTGCCGTCTCCGCGCTGTTCTCCGACTCCGCAAACGCCTGCGTGTTCTCGGTGCGCACTTCCTCGGGCGTCTTCTGCGGCGGGTACACCTCTGAACGGGGCA
Source organism: Actinomycetota bacterium (assembly GCA_030853285.1). Lineage (GTDB taxonomy): Bacteria > Actinomycetota > Actinomycetes > Mycobacteriales > Mycobacteriaceae > X156. Next base: position 4,479 of record JALYVL010000031.1, read on the forward strand.
CCAACGCGTGGCTGCCGCTGACCCACAGCCCGACCGCGCCGAACAGCGTGATGCCGTCGTTCACCGAGACGGTCGTCATGTTCAGGTTGCCCTGGGTGGGAAAGGTCTGCGTCCCTTCGATGTCCACCACCTGTTTGCCGTTGACCGCACCGAGGGTGTTGAACGTGGGGCCCGGTCCCAGTGCGACGTAGGGAACCTGCACCACACCGCCGAGAGTGCCCAGCACGATGATGAGCAGAACTCCGGTCAGCAGGGTGATGTTGCGACGGGTCACGCCGCTCAGCCTAGAGCGGGCCGGAGCGGGCACCGTCCGTCCGGTGTTCGCGCAGAGCATGCGCTGAGCACACTCAACTCCTCGCACGCGCCGGGTACCGTTGAGCCATGAGCAATGTCCCCTTCGGTTTCTCTGGCCCCGGTGACGACTCAGGCGGCGATAAAGACCGCGGCGACAAGGGCGGTGATGGTCCGGGCGGCTTCGGTTTCGGCGCGGGCGGTCCCGGGGGGTTTGACCCCGCATCGCTGGGGCAGATGCTGACTCAGCTCGGCCAGATGCTGAGCAGTGCCGGCGCCGCCGGACCGTCGGCAGGGCCGGTGAACTACGACCTTGCCCGCCAACTCGCCGAGCAGCAGCTGGGCACGGTCCCCAACGTGAGCGCCAGCGACTCGGCTGCCGTGCTCGATGCACTCCGGTTGGCTGAAATCTGGCTGGATGACGCCACGTCGCTGCCTGCGGGCGTGCGCATCAGCAATGCGTGGACGGCGAAGGAGTGGCTGGCGCAGACCATGCCCACCTGGCAGCGGCTGTGCGACCCGGTCGCCGCCAAAATGGCCAGTGCCTGGGTGGACGGCATGCCGGACGAGGCCAAGCAGATGCTTGGACCCATGATGGGGATGATGAGCCAGATGGGCGGCATGGCCTTCGGCTCGCAGCTCGGCCAGGCACTGGGCCAACTGGCCGGTGAGGTACTCACTTCCACCGACATCGGTCTGCCGCTGGGCCCGGAAGGCACCGCCGCCCTGCTGCCCGCTGCCATCACCGCCTTCACCGACGGCTTGGACCGCCCCCACCACGAGGTGCTCGTCTACCTGGCGGCGCGTGAGGCGGCCCACCACCGTCTGTTCGGGCATGTGCCGTGGTTGCGTCAGCGCCTGCTGGCTACCGTGGAGGAATACGCCAGCGGCATCAGCGTCGATTTTTCAGCGATGGAGGAAATGGCGCGCAATATTGATCCCGCGTCACTGACCGATCCCGCCGCGTTGGAGAAAGCGCTGGGGCAGGGGACTTTCGGACCCACGACGTCTCCCGCGCAACAGGCTGCACTGCAACGCCTGGAGACGTTGCTCGCGCTGGTCGAAGGTTGGGTGGATCACGTGGTGTCCAACGCAGTCCGCGACAGGTTGCCAGGGGCTGACGCCTTGCGGGAGACGCTGCGGCGCCGTAGGGCCAGCGGCGGTCCGGCCGAACAGACCTTCGCGACGCTGGTGGGTCTCGAGCTGCGCCCGCGCAGGCTGCGGGAGGCGGCCGAGCTGTGGCGCCTGCTCGATGCGCGCAGCGATGCTGCCACCCGGGACGGGGTGTGGGCGCACCCGGATCTGCTGCCCAGTGCGTCGGACCTCGACGACCCTGCGGGCTTCGCCGAGCGTTTCCTGATGAACCATGCCGGTGGTTCGGACGACCCGATGGCCGAGCTGGAACGCACTATCGCCGACGAGCAAGCTAAAAAAGATGCCGCTCCAGAGGAGGGCGACTCCGCAGGCTGAGAGTTGCGCCGGCTAGAACTGCTCGGCAGTGGCGATGTCCAGCTGGGCAGCGGCGGAGAGTCCCTGCAGGTAACCGATCGCGCGTTCGGTCCGTGGGTAGCGGTGGACCCACGTCCAGAATTGCGGTGTGTGGCCTGCGACGAGCAGGTGGGCAAGCTCGTGCACCAAGACGTAGTCCAGCACCCATACGGGGACGTCGCGCAAGCGCTCGCTCACCCGGATGGAGGACTCCGCAGATGTGCACGAGGCCCAGCGCGAACGCATGTCGGGAACCCACCGCACCACCGCGGGCTGCGGCCGACCGTCCAGCCAGCGCCCGGACAAGCGAGCAGCGCGCGTCGCCAACTCCGCGTCGGAGGTACCGGCCCGAGCGGCAGCCCGTGCCTCAGATCGAGCCACCCGGGCCAGCATCGTGTCCACCCAATTGGCCTCCTCCGCCTTGCTCATCCTGGCAGGCACCGAGACGATGATGGTGTCGCCCTCCCGGCGCGCACTGACCGTCGCGCGCCGTCGAGCGCTGCGACGAACCTGCACGTTCGACGGATTCTGGGGTGCGGACACCCGTTCACGGTAGCGACCGGCGTTGGCGACGACACGGCGCTGTCCGAAAATGGCCTGCAGCCTGTGGATAACTTGCCGTCGACCGCCACCGCCCACGTCAACGAGTGCCAGAGTGGCCGACCATGAACACAACCATCCCGGCGCGCGCCACCGAAGCGGCGACATCGCAGCAGGCCGAAAGGCGACACCCGGTGCTTGACCCGGCGATCGCCATGCTCATCCGCTCGGCAGGCGACCTGCAACTCGGCTGGGACCCGGACCGCGCGGTGCTCATCCGCCCCCCGCGTGGCGTGCCGGCATCCGCCGTGGCCACCCTGTTGGACCGAGCCGACGGATCAACGAGCTACGCGAACCTCGTGACGGCCGCCGTTACCCTCGGCATCGGTCCGGAGGAGATGGCCGAGCTGATCAACGAGCTGGTCGCCACAGGTGTGCTCCGCTGGGCGCCACCACCCCAACTCACCCGCGCCGCGCCTGTGCACGTGCACGTGCACGGACGAGGACCGCTCAGCGACGCCATCTGTCAGGGGCTGGCGCTGGGCGGCCAGCAGCCATCCCGCTCGCACGGACGCCTGACGGCCCGGCGTGGATACCCGGAGCTCGTCATCTTGGCGGACGAGCTGGTCTGCGACCCGTGTGTGGTCTCCGAGCTGGTCGCAGCCCACATCAAGCACCTCTCGGTACGGTTGCGCGACGGCATCGGCATGGTGGGGCCGCTGGTGCTGCCGGGGCGGACCAGCTGTCTGCGCTGTGCCGATCTGCACCGGGCGGACCACGATCCGGAGTGGCCGATGCTCGCCGCGCAGCTGCTCGGTCAGGTGGGACACGGCAGCGCCGGCGCCGTGCGAGCCACCGCAGGTTTCGCCCTCGGTCAAATCGAGCAGTTGTTCGACGGGCACGCAGGTGCACCGGCGCCCCGCACGGTGAACGCCACGATCGAAGTGGATCCGCGCCTTGCGCAGCTGCGGCGCCGCGTATGGTCGCCCCATCCCCGCTGCGGCTGTGGTGCACACCGCTGACGACCCGCCGGGGCATACCCAAGCACACCGACGCCGAATCAAGGACTATGGGACGCGTGTCCGACATACCTCGCAGCGGAGCCGCCCGCACAGCCAAGCTGGCCAGCCTTCCCATCGGGTTCGCCGGTCGCACGGCAGCCGGTTGGGGAAAGCGTCTGGCCGGGCGCAGCAGCGACGAGGTCGGCGCCGAGCTCAGTGCCAAGACCGCCGAGCAGCTGTTCGCCGTGCTCGGGGAGCTCAAGGGCGGCGCGATGAAGTTCGGCCAGGCCCTGAGCGTGTTCGAGGCCGCCATCCCCGAGGAGTTCGCGGAACCGTATCGAGAAGCCTTGACCAAGTTGCAGTCAAGCGCTCCGCCCATGCCTGCCGCAACCGTGCACCGTGTGCTGGCCGAGCAGCTGGGCACGGGCTGGCGCGAGCGGTTCTCCTCCTTCAACGACGAGCATGCCGCGGCGGCAAGCATCGGACAGGTGCACCGGGCGGTGTGGCAGGACGGTCGGGAGGTGGCCGTCAAAATCCAGTACCCGGGCGCGGACGAGGCACTCCGTTCCGACCTGCGCCAGCTACAGCGTTTCGGCCGCATGTTTCAGGCGGTCATCCCCGGCCTACAGGTCCGCCCGCTCATCACCGAACTGCGGGAACGCATGGAGGAGGAGCTGGACTACCGGGCGGAGGCGGACAACCAGCGGGCCTTCGCCGCAGCCTACGATGGGAACGACGAGTTCCTGGTGCCGAAGG
>JALYVL010000404.1 GCA_030853285.1 Actinomycetota bacterium
GCAAGGTCGACCTTGATCTGCTCGTCATCCCCCTCCCCCTCACCGGTGCGGTTGTCCCCGGTGTGCTCGACGGCCCCGTCCGGCGACTTCAGGTTGTTGTAGAACACAAAGTGGTTGTCGGACAACACTTTGCCATTAGCTCCACACAGCAGCGCGGAGGCATCCAGGTCGTAGTCCACCCCGGTGGTGGTGCGCACGTCCCACCCGAGACCCACCACCACGGCGGTGAGTCCGGCGTCGCCCGCCTCCTTGGTCAACGAGACGTTGCCGCCCTTGCTCAGCACTACGCTCACTGCTAGCTCCTCTCCAGCGTCGGGACGCCTCAGACCACCGTGGCAACCACCGGCAGCAGTTCCTTGAACGTACGGCCGTTGGCGATGGCGCCGATAGCGGTCATGTTCCATCCCTGCTGACCCCGCGTCACCTTAGCCATCACCTGCGCATTGTGGGTACCGGAACCGGTGAGGTCGAACCGGGCGAGCTCGGTCTCGGTGCTGGCGTCGACCAGGCGGCAGAACGCGTTCTCGATCTGGGTGAAGTTCTGCCCGGTGAAGGAGTTGACCACGAACACCAGCGTCGTCACCGTCGGCGAGAGCGTCTGCAGATCGACGATGATCGACTCGTCGTCGCCCTCGCCTGCGCCGGTGAGGTTGTCCCCGGTGTGCTGCACGGCGCCGTCCTTGCTGCTCAGCTGGTTGAACCACACCTGGTCGAGCAGGCGACCGGAGGCGTCGAAAATCAGACACGAGGCGTCGAGGTCGATGGTTTGGCTCTTCAGCCCCCCGAACAGCCCCTTCTTCTTCATCGCGTCCCAACCCAGGCCCATCCGCACCCGAGTGAGAGTTCCCCCGCCCTGCTTGGCGAGCGAGACCTGCTGTCCTTTGGCGAGACTGATTGTCATGGCCCTGACGCTAGCGGCTCGTGTTCATTAGGGGAACTGCGCACCAACGGGCGTAAGTGCACAATTCAGCTGTGCCCAGCGAAGGTCCCGTGTCCCTCAGCCGTCCCGAGCCGCACGTCGCCGTGCTCACCATCGACAATCCACCACAGAATGCACTGAACAAGGTGGCGCGCGAGGGCGTGGTGGCAGCACTTGCCGAGCTCAGCGCCGACCTGGGGGTGCGCTGCGTCGTCCTCACGGGGGCCGGCCGGGCCTTCTGCGCCGGCGCCGAGCTGACCGAGACCCGACGGGTGGCCACCGGAGCCGATGAGGCGCGCCGATACCTGCAGGAGTTCGACGATCTGGTGCTCGCCATCGAGGCGTCTCGTGCGCCCGTCGTCGCCGCCATCAACGGGCCCGCGGTCGGCGGTGGCCTGGAGGTGGCGCTGGCCTGCGATATCAGAATCGCCGCCAACAGCTCGTTCTTCGTTGCCGCCGGGGTGAATGTGGGCCTCATCGCCAACTTCTGGCGGCTCACCCGCACCGTGGGCCTGGGGCCGGCCAAGGAGATGGTGCTGACCGGCGATCGGTACACCCCGGCCCAAGCCCTGCAGTGGGGCCTGGTCACCGAGGTGCACCCCGCGGCGCAGGTGCTCCCTGCGGCATTGACCAAGGCCCGCCGCATTGCCTCCCGCGTTCCGCTGTCCGTGGAGAAGGTCAAACAGTCACTGGCCACCGCCCAGACCATGAACCTCGACACATTCATGGCCGTGCAGGGCGAGGCATTCGTCCAGCTTGCCGCCAGCACAGACCACACCGAGGCGCTGGACTCGTTCCTGGCCAAACGCGCTGGCGTCTTCAGCAGAGAGTGAGCATGACATGAGCACACCGATCGACTGGCTGGACGGCATCGTGGGAGCCGGCACCGAACGGCTCGTCCAAGCCCATCACCGGCGCCGCCTCAGCAAGCTCGGCCAGCTGGATGCGCTGGAACCCACCGGCCCCGGCCTCTGGGCCACCAGTGGTGGCACCGAACCGCGCGGCGGCAGCAGTCTCGAAATCCTCATCGACGGTGACCAGGCACTACCGCGGATGGCTGAGCTGTTGGCGACCGCGCAGTCCACTGTGCACATCGCAGGCTGGCACCTCGAGCCGGACTTCGTCCTGGATCGCGGTGGTGACGGCCGTGGCCTACGAGACATCCTGGCCGAGCTGGCCGAGCGGGTGCAGGTCCGAGTGCTGCTGTGGGCCGGGCCGCCGCTGCCCGCATTTCGAC
>JALYVL010000405.1 GCA_030853285.1 Actinomycetota bacterium
GTGCAGCAGGGTCTCCAGCGCCGGCAGGTCGTCCGCGCCGCGTCGGACGGTGGCGACAGAGGCCACCCCGACACTCGCCCCGATGGCGACAACCCTGTCCGCAACGAGAAACGGGATCGACGCCGCGCGAACGACGCGATTGGCCACTGCCACGGCGTGTTCTTCCGTAAGCGGGTCGACCATGAGCAGTGCGAACTCGTCACCGGCCAGGCGGGCCGCCACATCGTTGGGGCGACACGACTCACGGAGCCGACGCGCGAACTCCACCAGGACTCCGTCGCCAACGGCATGGCCGTGCTCGTCGTTGACCGACTTGAAATCGTCCAGGTCGATGTACAGCAGCACCGGTGCTGGTTCGGACCGAGTGACCACCGACCGGCCGGGTTGCTGGTCGTTGCCGAGCAGCTCCACGTGGCGCTGCAGCAGGACCCGATTGGGCAATCCGGTGAGCGGGTCGTGCAGCGCGGCTCGGCCGAGCTCGGTGTTGACCCGGGCGAGTTCTTCGCGGGCGCTGGTTTCTTCTACCACGGCGTGCAGCAGCTGCTCGCGCAGGGTGGCGGTGGCCAGCCCCGCACTCGCGGTGGCGGCCAGCTGCGTTCCGAGGTCCACGCAGAGCTCGGTGAAGCCGCGGGGCCTTACCCGCGTGTGCGCCACCCACAACAGTGCGGTCGCGGGATCACCGATCGGCACCGCGAAGTACGAGCGCACCCCGGAGGCGGGATCCAGCGGCGAGGCCAACGGTTGTGCCGTGGCATCCTGCACACAACGGGGCAGTGTCTCGCGCTCCTCCCACAGCGCCCGCATGATCTGCGCGAAATGCTCGACGGGCGCGGCGCGAGCGGGTAGCTCGGCGGACACATGCCGGTGCAGGCGCCCGTCCGGTAGCCACATCAGCGCGATTTCACACCCCAGCACGTCGGCGGCGACTGTCGCCGCGTGACTCATGGCGTCCTCGACGCTGCCGCCGGGCCGATTGCGGGTAGCCAAGTCCTGGCAGGCGTGCAACACCTCGAGCTCGTCGGCCAGGTGCTTGGCCGGGGTCACGGCATCAACAAGCTCCGCGGACTGCTTGGCCGCCGCCGACAGCTCCGCGGCGGAGCGATCGAAGTCGGACCCTGGCTCGGTGGCACCAAAGATGACGAGGACGTCATCGCTGAGTCGCACCGCGGCGGCGGCCACCGCGTAGTACGGGCCGAAGACGTGCTGCGTCTCCTGGTGCCGGATACGCAAGGGGCGATCGACGCGGACCTGCGAGGCCAGTGGGTCGGTGTCGGCATCCAACTCGATGTCACCGGCCCAGGTCTCGCCGCGGCCGAGGCCACCGACGTGCACGAAGCGCGCGTTGGCCACACGGCGGAACACGAAGATGTCCGACGCTCTGATGGTGGCGCCCAGCTGCGTGAGGCCGGCGTCGAATTCGTCAACGCTGGTGCCGGCCGGCAAGGGCGGAGGGGGCACGCTCACGATCGCCCCACCTACCAATCAGCTCACTTCCGGCTGCCGTTCCACGTCTGGGTGCGTCGGTATCCGAGCGCGCGTCCATTCAGTAGCGCCCTTATTGTGCCAGGAAATCCGACGCTACATCAGCTCAGTGTTAGATTGCTCTGTCACAGCGTAAGACTAGGTGTTGCGCAGGGAGGGGGCGCGGGTCGATGAGCTGCCGGATCGGCTGCGACCTCCTTGCGGTGGCCGAGGTGCGCAACAGCCTCGACCGCTTTGGCGATCATTACCTGCGGCGCGTGTACACGCCGCACGAGGTCAGTAGTTCGGGTCGCAGGCCGCACCGGTTGGCCGCGAGGTTCGCCGCGAAGGAAGCTGTCATCAAGGTGCTGCGTCCCGCCGACACCGCCATACCGCTCAACGCCATCGAGGTGCAGCGCCGCGAGGACGGGTGGTGCGAGATCAGCTTGTCCGGGAGCGCACTGGCGTTGGCCGAGGACCAAGCGCTCGGCGATTTTCAGGTCTCACTGTCCCACGAGGCCGACTACGCCATCGCCGTGGTCCATGCCACTGTTCTCGCGCAGACCGGCCGGCCCGAGGCAAAGGGGAAGTTGTGACGGATGAATCGATCATTCGAGGAGTACTCCTTGAGCACGCGAAACTTTCGGTAGACGCGGAGAGTGTCCTCGGCGAGGATGATCTTTATG
>JALYVL010000406.1 GCA_030853285.1 Actinomycetota bacterium
TGCGCAACTGCTCGGGCCCGACGCCGGACATCGGGTCCAGCGCACCACCGAGCACGTGGTAGCGCCCACGGAACTCCCGCGTGCGCTCCACAGCTTGCACGTCCTTGGGCTCCTCGACCACGCAGATCATGCTCCGGTCGCGACGCAGATCAGCGCAGATGCGGCAGGTTTCCTTCTCCGAGACCGTGCCGCAGACCACGCAGAACTGCACGCCCTCGCGCACCTGCTGCAGCGCAGCCTGCAGCCGCGCGATGTCCATCGGCTCCACGGTGAGCAGGTGAAAGGCGATGCGCTGGGCGCTCTTCGGCCCCACACCGGGCAGACGCCCCAGCTCGTCGATCAGGTCTTGAACGGGGCCTTCATACATCTGTGGCGTGCACTCACATTCCGGGCAGGCCCAAGTCGCCGGCCCCGCCAAGACCACCCAACCCACCGGCGAGCGGGCCCATCAACTGGGCCGCCTTCTCCTGCGCCGACCGGTTGGCGTCCGCGAGCGCGCCGATCACCAGGTCCTGCAGCGTCTCGACGTCCTCGGGGTCGACGACCTTGGGGTCGATCTCCAGGGACAGCACCTCGCCCGCCCCGGACACGGTGGCCTTCACCAGACCTCCTCCGGCCTGGCCGCTCACCTCTGCCTGCGCGAGCTCGGCTTGCGCGGTCATCAACTGTTCCTGCATCTTCTGCGCCTGCTGCATCAGTTGTTGCATGTCGGGCTGGCCACCGGGTTGCACGGATTCAGGTCCTTTCGCCAAGACGCGCACGGGTCCAGGCCGGACCCGCGTCGTCAGGCACGCCCAGGCACGCCCGACAACGCCAGAGTAGTCGGACCCGCCCCGGAACCAGCGCGTAAGTGGGGCGCGGAATGTGCCGATCCGGCCCGCGGGACTAACCTGTCCCGAGTGCAAGCTTCATTGCCCTCCGCAACCAACGGCCTCCGACCGTCGGTTCATCAGGCCGGTGTCGCCCGACTGACCGCCAGCTATCGATCAATTCCCGCCGATGCGACCGTGCGCTTGGCCAAGAAGAGCAGCAACCTGTTTCGTGCGCGCGCCGCCAGCAATGCGCCGGGCCTCGACGTCTCCGGGCTGACGGGTGTACTCGACGTGGACGTCGCGGCCCGCACCGCCGACGTCGAAGGCATGTGCACCTACGAAAACCTGGTCGCCGCGACGCTGCCATTGGGCCTGAGCCCGCTGGTGGTCCCCCAGCTCAAGACCATCACCCTCGGCGGCGCGGTGACAGGTCTGGGCATCGAGTCCACCAGCTTCCGCAACGGCCTGCCGCACGAGTCGGTACTGGAGATGGACATCCTCACCGGCGCCGGTGAGGTCGTCACCGCTACGGCGGACAACGAGCATGCGGAGCTGTTTCATGGCTTCCCCAACTCCTACGGCACCCTGGGCTACGCGACCCGCCTGCGTATCGAGCTGGAGCCGATCAAGCCCTTCGTCGCCCTTCGACACCTACGCTTCCACGACCTCGACGATCTTCAGTCCACAATGGACTCGATCGTTGCCACGGGCAGCCATGGCGATCAGCGGGTGGACTACCTCGACGGCGTGCTGTTCGCCGCCGACGAGAGCTACCTGACGCTGGGCGTACTGACCGACGAGCCAGGGCCCGTCAGCGACTACACCGGCCAGCAGATCTACTACCGCTCGATCCAGCAGCGCGACACCGACCGTCTCACCATTCACGACTATCTGTGGCGGTGGGACACCGACTGGTTCTGGTGCTCGCGCGCGTTCGGGGCGCAGAACCCGACGATCCGTCGCCTGTGGCCGAAACGCCTACGCCGCAGCGCCTTTTATTGGAAGCTCATCGCACTGGACCACCGCTACTCCATCGCCGACCGCATCGAGGCACGCCACGGCCGTCCGCCACGCGAACGCGTGGTGCAGGACGTCGAGGTACCGATAACCCGGACCGCCGACTTTCTTCGCTGGTTCTTGGACACGATCCCGATCGAGCCGCTGTGGCTGTGTCCGTTACGGCTGCGCCACGCCGGCACCGACGACGAGCGCACCTGGCCGCTGTATCCGCTGCACCCGGGCAAGACGTACGTCAACGTCGGCTTCTGGAGTTCGGTGCCGAAGGCGCCACATGATTCGGTGCCGAAGGCGCCACATGATTC
>JALYVL010000032.1 GCA_030853285.1 Actinomycetota bacterium
TCTCGTTGCCGGGCATGAACGTATCGGTGCCCGCGCTGTCCGATAAGGACATCGCCGACCTGGAGTTCGCGCTGCGCCTCGGCGTGGACCTCATCGCGCTGTCCTTCGTGCGCTCTCCCGCCGATCTGGACCTGGTGCACGAGGTGATGGACCGGGTGGGTCGCCGCGTACCGGTGATCGCCAAGCTGGAGAAACCGGAGGCCGTGGATAACCTCGAGGCCATCGTCCTGGCCTTCGACGCGGTGATGGTCGCGCGCGGTGACCTGGGGGTTGAGGTGGCACTCGAGCAGGTACCGCTGGTGCAGAAGCGGGCCATCCAAATTGCCAGGGAGAACGCCAAGCCGGTGATCGTCGCCACCCAGATGCTGGAGTCGATGATCGAGAACGCCCGCCCCACGAGGGCCGAGGCGTCCGACGTGGCCAATGCCGTACTCGACGGTGCTGACGCGGTGATGCTCTCCGGCGAGACGTCCGTCGGCAAATACGTCATGGAGACCGTCCGAACCATGTCCCGGATCATCACCGCGGTCGAACGGCGCTCGACCCAGGTACCGCCGCTGAACCATGTTCCACGCACTCAACGCGGCGTCCTGTCCTATGCGGCCCGCGACATCGGGGAGCGCCTGGACGCCACGGCCCTGGTGGCCTTCACCCAGTCCGGCGACACCGTTCGCCGCCTCGCCCGGCTGCACACGCCCTTGCCCCTCGTGGCATTTACTCCGTTGCCGGAGGTCCGCAACCAACTAGCGCTGACCTGGGGCACTGAGGCCCACCTCGTCGAGCAGGTGGAGACCACCGACGAGATGGTGCACCAAGTGGACAGCGCGCTGCTCGCGCTCGGCGACTACGCGCGGGGGGACCTGGTGGTCATCGTGGCGGGCTCGCCGCCACAGACGGTGGGTTCGACCAACTTGGTTCGGGTGCACCGGATCGGGGAAGCCGACCACTGAGCTCGCCCCAGGGGCTGCTGAGCGGCCTCGCAGTCGACCGTGGCACTCATGCATCACCGCGGGCGAGCAAGCGGCCGCGGGGCGGGGCGGTGTTGTCCACGCGTTCGCCGCGCAACCACGCGCTGCGGACCACCCCCTTGAGCGTCTGCCCGGCATAGGGGGTGACGGCGTTGCGGTGCTGCAACTTGTGCGCATCGACCACAAAGGACTCCTCGGGAGCCAGCACACAGAAGTCTGCATCGCGACCCACTGCGACGGCGCCCTTGCCCCGCAGCGCGGTCTGAGTGGCCGGTCCCGCGCACATCCAACGCACCACGTCGGAGAGCGTGAACCCGCGCCTGCGCGCCTCGGTCCACACGGCGGGCAGGCCCAGCTGCAGGGACGAGACTCCACCCCAGGCATCGCCGAAGTCGCCCGTATCCAGTCGTTTTAGCTCCACAGTGGATGGTGAGTGGTCGGAGACGATCGTCTCGATGATGCCCTCGGCCAGGCCGCGCCAGAGCTCGTCGCGGTTGGCGCCTTCGCGGATCGGCGGGCAGCACTTGAACGGGGTGGCACCATCCGGGATGTCCTCGGCGCTGAAGCAGAGATAGTGCGGGCAGGTTTCCACGGTCAGCCGCATACCCTCGGCGCGTGCCGCCGCGATCATCGGCAGCGCGTCGGAACTGGACAGGTGCAGGATGTGCGCGCGGCAGCCGGTGCGCCGGGCCAGCTCGATGACCTGTCCGATCGCCAGGTCCTCCGCCCGCCGCGGCCTCGAGGACAGGAAGTCCGCGTAGTGGGGGCCGTGCGCGGGCGGGGCGGTGTCGATCGCGCGCGCATCTTCCGCATGCACGATCAGCAACCCGTCGAAGCTCGCCACCTCCTGCATCGCCAGCTCCAGCTCCGCGGCGTCCAGGTGCGGGAACTCCTCCACCCCGGAGTGCAGCAGGAAGCACTTGAAACCGAAGACCCCGGCCTCGTGCAGCGGGCGCAACTGGGCGACGTTGCCCGGGATGGCGCCGCCCCAGAAGCCCACGTCGATGTAGCTCTGTTCTACAGCGGTCTTCCGTTTGAGGTCCAGCGCCGAAACGTCCACCGTCGGCGGGATGCTGTTCAGCGGCATGTCGATCAGGGTGGTGACGCCACCGGCCGCCGCCGCCCTGGTGGCGCTGGCGAACCCCTCCCACTCGGTGCGGCCGGGGTCGTTGACGTGTACGTGGGAGTCGACGAGTCCGGGCAGCAGCACCTCGTCCTCACCCAGTTCTACGACCACGGGCGCGTGCAACGTCGCTTCGAACGGCTCGATGGCCGCGATCACGCCGTCCCGCACGCCGACGCTCGCGCTGCGCTCCTCGTAAGGGCCGACGAGACGACGAGCGCGAATCACCAGGTCGAACTCGTTCTCGCTCATGAGATCCTCTCCCAACTGCACAGGTGGTCGGTGGCGATCTGCTCGCCGACGCGCTCGAGCAACGGGGCCGCCTCGGCGATGCAGCGGTGCAGGTCCGGCTCCAGCTCGGTCAGGCTGTAGGCGGCCACGATTCCCGCGTCATGCAGCTGCTCCTGCCCGAGCGTCAACCGTCCGCACACCGCGACCACGGGGACACCGATGGCCCGGGCGGCGAGGGCCACCCCGACGGGTGCCTTGCCGTGCAGGGTCTGCTCGTCCAGCGATCCCTCGCCGGTGATCACCAGCGCGGCGCCGGCCAACTGCTGATGGAAACCCACAAGGTCGAAGACCAACTCGGTACCCGGGCGCAGGTCGGCGTCGAGCAGCGCGAGCGCCGCGAACCCCACTCCACCGGCCGCTCCCGCGCCGGCTGTGTCCCGCAGATCGCCACCGGTCGAGGCCCGGACCACATCCGCCCAGTGCGTCAGCGCCGCGTCCAGCACCGAGACATCCGCAGCCGAGGCGCCCTTCTGCGGACCGTACACGGCGGCGGCCCCGGTCGGGCCGGTCAACGGATTGACCACGTCGCACGCCACCAGCACCTCGACGCCGGATAGGCGTGCCCGCAGCGGGGCGAGGTCGATGGTGGCCAGTTCGGCCAGCGCGCCCCCGCCGTCGCCGATCTCTTCTCCGGCGGCATTCCGCAGCTTCGCGCCGAGGGCCTGCGCCAGTCCCGCGCCGCCATCGGTGCAGGCGCTGCCCCCGATACCGAGCACGATGCGGCGGCAGCCCGCGCCGATGGCGGCCGCAATCACCTCCCCGGTTCCCCGGCTCGTGGCCGTCATCGCAGCCATTCCGTCGGGCAGCCGGACCAATCCGGATACGTCGGCCAGCTCCACCACGGCGAATTCCCCGTCTCGGGCATACCGGGTGGCCACCGACTTTCCGGTGGGACCGGCCGCGGTGACCGCCACCTCCCGATATCCCGCCGCCAGGGCGGCGGCCAGGGTGCCATCTCCCCCATCGGCGACGGGGACCGCCACGATGGGAACCTCGGGCCGTACCCGGTGGATCCCCGCGCTGACCGCCGCCGCCACCTGGGCGGCGGTGAGCGAGCCCTTGAACTTGTCGGCGGCAATCAGCACGTGGGACACGAAAGCTCAGTCCAGCATCGAGATCGCAGTGGGGGCGTCCTCGCCCCGCAGCGCGAGCTCTTCAAACTCGGTGACGTTGTCGAGCTCGGTGCCCATGGAGACGTTGGTGACGCGTTCGAGGATCACCTCGACCACGATAGGCACCCGGTGCTCGACCATCATCTTCTTCGCCTTCTCCAGTGCGGGCACGATCTCGTCGGGCTCGAAGACCCGCAACGCCTTACACCCCAGACCTTCGGCGACCTTCACGTGGTCGACACCGTAGCCGCCCAGCTCCGGGGAGTTGATGTTGTCGAAGGACAGCTGCACGCAGTAGTCCATGTCGAAGCCACGCTGGGACTGGCGGATCAGCCCGAGGTAGGCGTTGTTCACCACCACGTGGATGTAGGGCACATTGAACTGCGCGCCCACCGCCAGCTCCTCGATCATGAACTGGAAGTCGTAGTCCCCGGAGAGGGCGACGACCGTGGCATCCGGGTCGGCGGTGGCCACCCCGAGCGTGGCAGGCACCGTCCAGCCGAGCGGACCGGCTTGGCCGGCGTTGATCCAGTGCCGCGGCTTGTACACGTGCAGCAGCTGCGCGGCCTGGATCTGGGACAGTCCGATGGTGCTGACGTAACGGGTGTCCGGACCGAACACCTTGTTCATGTCCTCATACACCCGCTGCGGCTTGACCGGCACGTTGTCGAAATGGGTGCGCCGCTGCATTGTCTGCTTACGCGTGCGGCAGGCGCCGGCCCACGCTTGACGGTCGGGCAAGCTGCCCTGCTCGTGGTGCTCGCGCGCCACGGCCACGAACATCTCCAGCGCCGCCTTGGCGTCGGAGACGATGCCGAAGTCGGGAGCGAAGACCCGCCCGATCTGCGTCGGCTCGATGTCCACGTGCACGAACTTCCGACCGCGCGTGTAGGTCTCGACCCCACCGGTGTGCCGGTTGGCCCACCGGTTGCCGATGCCGAGTACCAAGTCGGACTCGAGCATCGTGGCGTTGCCGTAACGGTGCGAGGTTTGCAGTCCCACCATGCCTGCCATCAGCGGGTGGTCATCGGGAATGGTGCCCCAGCCCATCAGGGTGGGAATGACCGGCACCCCGGTGAGTTCGGCGAATTCCACCAGCAGCTCGTGCGCGTCGGCGTTGACGATGCCACCGCCGGCCACGATCAGCGGGCGCTCCGCGGCGGCAAGCATGGCCATGGCCTTCTCCGCCTGCGCGCGGGTGGCCGCGGGCTTGGCCAGGGGCAGCGGCTCGTAGGTGTCCGGGTCGAACTCGATTTCGGCCAGCTGCACGTCGATCGGCAGATCGAGCAGCACCGGGCCCGGTCGGCCCGAGCGCATCAGCTGGAAGGCCTTCTGGAACGCGCCGGGAACCTGCGCGGCTTCCATGACGGTGCAGGCCCATTTGGTCACCGGAGCCGCGATCGACGTGATATCGACGGCCTGGAAGTCCTCCTTGTGCAGCTTGGCCACCGGCGCCTGGCCGGTGATGCACAGGATCGGGATGGAGTCCGCGGAAGCCGAGTACAGCCCGGTGATCATGTCCGTGCCTGCCGGGCCGGAGGTCCCGATGCAGACGCCGATGTTGCCAGCCTTGGCCCGGGTGTAGCCCTCGGCCATGTGCGAAGCGCCCTCGACGTGGCGGGCCAGCACATGCGTGAGCTCGCCCTGCGCGCGCATCGCGGCGTAGAAGGGGTTGATCGCGGCGCCAGGCAGGCCGAACGCGTGGGTGACGCCTTCACGGCGGAGAATCTCCACTGCCGCGCGGGCCGCTGTCATTCGTGTCATGGTCGTGTCCTTGTCTTCTGAGGGTGGATGGGGGGTCAGCGGCCGGAGAGGCGTTCGACGCCGCGGAGCAGGGCGGAGTGGTCCAGGCCGCCGTCGCCCACCGCTTTGGCCGAGGCCATCAGCTGGGCGACGAGTGCACCAAGGGGCACGACGACGCCGGCCTCACGGGCGGCGGAGGTGACGATGCCGAGATCTTTGTGGTGCAACTCGATCCGGAAGCCGGGGTCGAAGGAACGCGCCAGCATTTTCTCGCCCTTCTGCTCGAGCACCTTGGATCCGGCGAGCCCGCCGCCGAGTACCTCGATGGCGGCCTTGGTGTCCACGCCGTAGGCCTCGAGAAAGACCAGAGCCTCGGCGAGCAGCTGGATGTTGCCGGCCACGATCAACTGGTTCGCGGCCTTGACCGTCTGGCCCGAGCCGCTGGGCCCGACGTGCACCACGGTCTTGCCGACCACGTCGAGCAGGGGCTTGGCCGCGTTGAAGTCGGCCTCGTCCCCGCCGACCATGATCGACAGCGCTGCGTTCACTGCTCCCGCCTCTCCCCCGGAGACCGGCGCGTCCAGCAGGCGGAACCCCAGCTCGGTGGCCTGGGCGGCCAGCTCGACGGTGACGTCCGGACGGATGCTGGAGAAGTCGACGATCAGGGCGCCGGGCTTGGCATTGCCGAACACGCCTTCATCGCTGGTGAGCACCTCGCGGACGTCGGGCGAATCGGGCACCATCACCGCAACGACCTCGGCGTCGCGTACAGCATCGGCGACGGACTCAGCGGCCCGACCTCCGGCTTCCACCAGTGGCTTGACCTTCTCCGGCGTCCGGTTGTAACCGGACACCTCGTGGCCGGCGTTGGCCAAGTGGACCGCCATCGGGCTGCCCATGATGCCCAAGCCGATAAACGCGATCTTCGTCATTTGTGGTTCTCCTTCAGCAGTGCAGGGTGTGGTGGTTTAACCGCGACGCTCGCGCGGGAGCCAGTCGAAGCTGTCGGCGCTGGCTCCGCTGGGCTTGTACTCCAGGCCGACCCAGCCGGCGTAGCCCGCTGCCTGCAGATCGGTGAGCTGCTGCTCCAGCGGCAGCGAGCCGGTGCCCGGCTGGTTGCGGCCCGGGTTGTCGGCGATCTGCACGTGCGCGATGCGGTCGGTGTGGTCGGCGATCACCTTGTCGACGTTGTCGCCGTTGACCGCCAAGTGGTAGAGGTCGGCGAGGAAGCCGATGTTGGTGGCGCCGGGTACCCGGTCGATGGCGGTCAGCGCGTCGGCGGCGGTCAACAACGGGTAGCGCGGCGAGCCGCTCACCGCCTCCACCAGCACCGTGGCGCCGATACCGGACGCGGCCTGCGCGGCCAGCGTCAGGTTCTCCGCCGCGAGCTCGTCCTGCGCTTGGGCAGCGACTGCGTCGACCCGGTTGCCGTACAGGGCGTTGAAGGCACGGCAGCCCAGGCGCTGGCCGATGCCGACGGTGACGGCGATGTTGTCCCGGAACTCGGCCGAGCGCTCCGGCCAGGAGAGCAGACCCCGGTCGCCGGCAGGCATGTCACCGGCGAAAAAGTTCAACCCGGCCAGCTCTACCCCGGAGTCCTGGACCGCATGGACGAAGGCGTCGATTTCGGCATCTCCGGGCACGGCCCTATCGAAGGGCCACCAGAACTCGACGCCGCCGAAGCCGGCCGCCTTGGCGGCGGCGGGGCGCTCGAGCAGGGGCAGCTCGGTGAACAAAATCGAGCAGTTGACCTCGTAACGCAAGGAGTGGGTCATCGCGCACCATTTTCATATTGTGGAAACATACTTCTGCATCATGGAAGAGCCTACCGGCTGGGGCTTTGCTTGGTCAAGAACAAAAGAGGGGCGGATCTCGGCGACCCGCCCCCCTTCTTGTCTGTGCGTCCGCTATTCCTTGCGGGCAGCCAGCGGCTTGGACGCGGACCCCGACTTTGGTTCCGTCCGGGCTGCCTGCTGCGGTACCGAGCTCTCCGGCACAGTGCCGCGTTCATCCGGCACCGCAGCGAACACCGAGGCACCCTTGCGGTTGCCGGCCCGGATCTCGTTGAACAGCAGGTTGAGCAGTACGGCGACCACCGCGGCAGCGCTGATGCCGGATTGCATCACCGTGCCGAACTGCTTTGGGAACGCGTTCCAGAACGTCGGCGCGGCGATCGGGATGATGCCGATGCCCACGGCGGTCGCCACGATGACCAAGTTGAGGTTGTCGCCGAAGTCCACTCTGGACAGTGTCTTGATCCCGCTAGCAGTCACCGACCCGAACAGGATGATGCCGGCACCGCCGAGCACGGGGAACGGGATGGCGGCGACGACACGGCCGACAATAGGGAGCAACCCGAGCAGAAACAGGATGACGCCGCCCATCGCCACTACGTAGCGACTCTTGATTTTGGTCAGCGCCACCAGGCCGACGTTCTGCGCGAATGCGCTGCAGGGGAAGGAACCCAGCAGCGGCGACACAGTGGTGGAGAGCATGTCGGCCCGCAGTCCGTCGGCCACCCGCCGGGCGTCGACCTTGGTCTCCACGATCTCCCCGATGGCCAGGATGTCCGCCGTCGTCTCGGTCATGATCACCAAGATCACGATCGTCATGGACACGATGGCGCCGATCTGAAAGGTCGGAGAGCCGAAGTGCAGGATCGGCGGAAGCGAGGCGATCCTCCCGGTTCCCACCTTGGAGAAGTCGGCCTTGCCCACGAGCAGCGCGAACACCGTCCCGAGCACGATCCCGATGAGGATCGACAAGCGCGAGATGGCGCCCTGGAACAGGCGGCTGATCACCAAGATGATCAACAGTGTCAGCCCAGCCAGTCCAATATTGGCCATCGAACCGAGGCTCTTGCTTCCGGCGCCACCCATCGCCCAGGTGAACGCCACCGGCATCAGGGACAAGCCGATGATGGTGATGATCGTGCCGGTCACCACCGGGGGGAACAAGCGCACCAGCTGGGCAAAGAAGGACGAGAGCACCAGGCCGATCAGGCCGGCCACGATGATCGACCCGAAAACCGGTCGGAGCCCGCTCTCACTGGCGATCGCGGTCATGGTCGACACGCTGGCAAACGAGATGCCTTGCACAATGGGCAGCCGGGCGCCGAAGCGGCCGATGCCGAGCGTCTGCAGCAGGGTCGCCAGGCCGCTGATGAACAGCCCGGCGGTGACCAGGAGCGCGATATCGGTGGG
>JALYVL010000033.1 GCA_030853285.1 Actinomycetota bacterium
GTCATATCCACCGGTGGCATATCACCCGGTTAGGAGGTTGCCATGTCCCGCTTCGTTGATCGCGTAGTCCTGCACGTCTCGGCCGGAGACGGTGGCAACGGCTGCTCCTCGGTGCATCGGGAGAAGTTCAAGCCCCTGGGTGGGCCAGACGGCGGTAACGGTGGTCGGGGCGGTGATGTCGTATTGGTGGTCGACGCAGGCGTGCACACCCTGCTGGACTTTCATCATCACCCCCACGCCAAGGCCGAACGCGGCAAGCAAGGGATGGGCAGCCACCGCGACGGTGCGCAGGGCCGCGACCTGATTCTCACCGTGCCCGACGGAACCGTGGTTCTCGACCCGGACGGGCGCCTGCTGGCCGATCTCGTGGGAGAAGGCACTCGCTACACGGCCGCATGCGGTGGGCGCGGTGGCCTGGGTAATGCCTCGCTGGCGTCCAAGGCGCGGCGGGCACCGGGTTTTGCCCTGCTCGGCGAGGATGGCATCACCCGCGACCTGGTGCTGGAGCTGAAGTCGGTCGCCGATGTAGGGCTCGTCGGGTTCCCGTCCGCCGGCAAGTCCTCACTGGTCTCCGTGCTCTCCGCGGCGAAACCGAAGATCGCGGACTACCCGTTCACCACCCTGGTGCCTAACCTCGGTGTGGTGACGGCAGGCGAGACCGTCTTCACCATCGCCGACGTCCCGGGGCTCATTCCGGGTGCCAGTACCGGGCGCGGACTGGGCTTGGAGTTCCTCCGCCACCTCGAGCGCTGCGCGGTGCTGGTGCACGTGGTCGACTGCGCCACCCTGGAGCCCGGCCGCGACCCCCTCTCCGATGTGGACGACCTGGAAGCGGAGCTCGCCGCCTATCGTCCCGCACTCTCGGCCGACGTCAGCCTCGGCGACCTTGCCGACCGGCCGCGGGTGGTGGTGTTGAACAAGGCCGACGTGCCCGAGGCCGCCGAGCTCGCCGAGCTGGTGACCGCGGACTTCCGTGGTCGTGGCTGGCCGGTGTTCACCATCTCTGCGGCCACCCACGAGGGGCTGCGTCCGCTCACTTTCGCCCTGGGCGCGGCAGTCCGCGCCTACCGCCTGGCGCACCCGCCCGCCGCTGTCACCCGCACCGTGTTGCGTCCGGTGGCGGTGGATGACGCTGGGTTCACCGTCGAGCACGATCCGCAGATCGAGGGCGGATTCATCGTGCGGGGCGCCCGGCCCGAGCGGTGGATCCGCCAGACGCAGTTCGACAACGACGAGGCCGTGGGCTATCTCGGCGACCGCCTGGCCCGTCTTGGGGTCGAAGACAAGCTGGCCAAGATGGGCGCCATGCCTGGCACCCCGGTGACCATTCGGGGGATGACCTTCGACTGGGAACCGTCCACTCCGGCGGGTATCGCCATGACCCGCACCGGGCGCGGCACGGATATCCGAATCGATGCCGACGAGCGGATCGGTGCGGCGGAACGCAAGGTGGCCCATCGTGTTCGGCGGGGCCTGGACGTCGAGGACATGAGCTGAGCGTGTCGGCCAGCCCCACCCGCATGACGATCGCCGCCGCCCGCCGTCTGGTGGTGAAGATCGGCTCGTCCGGGCTGACCAGCATCGGTGGTGGCTTGGACCGCGCCCGGCTGGACGCCCTGGTCGACGCGGTCGAGCAACGCCTGGCGACGGGCTCTGATGTGGTGGTGGTGTCCTCCGGCGCCATCGCTGCCGGCATCGCGCCGTTGGGGTTGAAGGCGCGCCCCCGCGACCTGGCCACCCAGCAGGCCGCGGCCAGCGTCGGGCAGCTGGCGCTGGCGCAGGCCTGGAGCAGCTCGTTCGCCCGATACGGGCGCACGGTCGGCCAGGTGCTGCTCACCGCGGACGACATCGCCAACCGCTCCCAGCACCGCAACGCACAACGGACCCTGGACCGGCTGCGCGCATTGGCGGTCGTGCCGGTTGTGAACGAGAACGACACGGTGGCCACCGCGGAAATTCGCTTCGGAGACAACGACCGGCTCGCCGCGCTGGTGGCGCACCTCATCGGCGCCGACGCCCTGGTGCTGCTCTCCGACGTGGCCGGACTCTACGACGGCGATCCACGCCGACGCGCGGCAGCGCTGGTCGGTGAGGTCGCCGAGGACGGCGCGGAGCTGGTCGGGGTGCAGGTGGGCGGCGGCGGCGTGCTCGGGACGGGCGGCATGGCCTCGAAGCTCTCCGCGGCGCGCCTTGCGGCCGACGCCGGAGTGCCGGTGCTGTTGGCGGCGGCTGCGGACGCGGCGGACGCCCTCGGGCCGGCCTTGGTGGGCACTGCCTTCGCGGCGAGAGCGAGCAGGCTGTCCGCACGCAGGTTCTGGGTCCGGCACGCTGCTGACACCGCGGGCAGCCTCACACTCGACGCAGGGGCTGTGCAGGCGGTGGTCGGCAAGCGGCGCTCACTGCTGCTGGCCGGGGTGACCGCGGTGGCCGGCGACTTCCATGCTGCCGACGTAATCCAGCTACTCAGCGTGGACGGCGTCGTCGTTGCGCATGGAGTTGTCGCCTTCGATGCCGCCGAGATCGCCGGATCGCTCGGGCTGCACTCCGCGCAGCTACCCGCTGAGCTGCGCCGCCCGGTGGTGCACGCCGATGATCTCGTGCCCGCATGAAGCCATTTGTTGCAGCCTTGTCACGGCGTGCATGTCGGCCGCGTCGAAGCGGTGCACGGCCGCGGCGCCCGGCTAGCATCGGCGCCATGCGGGCAGGGGTGGCAATAGGTGCGGTCGTGGTGGTGGCCGCCGGTTGTTCGGTGATTTCACCCGTCGCCGCGCCTGTCGTACCGACGTTCCCCGCCACAACCACGACCGCACCGCCCGCGGCGACCGGCACGAGGGCATCGCTGCCGACCAACTGTAAGGACCTCATCGACGGCGCGCAGCTCGACAAGGCGTTGAGTCTGCCCCTCTCGGCGGTGGTGAAGTCGGTGGTCGGACAACCGAGCCCGTCGGTGGGGCAGACGGGTCGGCTGAGCTGCAGCTACGGGATTGCCTCGCAGGCGAACTCCTATGCGCTGGAACTGAGCCTTACCTCCTACCGAGACGAAGCGTCTGCCGCCGCCCGGGTGCCGTTGAATGTCGAGGCGCTGCGCACTCCGGGCGTCGACCCGATTCCGATTCCCGTCGGGGCGATCACCGGTATGTACCTGCCGCTTCCTGATGGTCCGCTGTTGATCGCGTCCTCGGGCATCTACTCGATCACGATCACGCTCGGCGCGACGAGCTTCAGTCCGGACGCGGCCATCGGCAGTGCCGCCGCGGTGGCAAACATGGCACTGTCCAATGTTCGCGCCTGAGCCTGCGATGAATCAGGCCACCGTCGCGAGGGTCAACGGCAGTACCGCGGGCGCCCCCGCGTGGCGCACGGTCCGGGCGGCCATGGTCATGGTCCAGCCGGAATCAAGCACGTCATCGACGAGCAGTACCGGTCCGGTGAGCGCGAGGAGATCCGGTGGCGCCCAGGCGTCCCACAGGCCGGCCACGCGGTGCGCGGAGTTCGCCGCCGACGGCGGGACATGGCCGTCGCGATAGCGCATCGTTCCCAGGAAGGACAGTCGTCCGATCTCGGCGAGTTGTTCCGCGAGGCTGTGGATCAACAGGGGACGCCGGCTGGATGCGAGGCCGAGGACGGCGACCGGGCGTTGCGCCCACGCCCAGGAAGCCAGCACCTGTACGCAAGCGCGCACCACGTCCGCGGACACCTCGGCATCATCGCCGTTCAGCAGGGGGCTAAGCCGTTGCCCCCACCCGAGATCGGTCAGCCGGCCCAGGGCCTTGCCTGGCTCGGGGCCATCGGTGATCTTCCCGGAGAGATGGACACCCAGCTTCGCCATTCCGGTCGGCCAGAGCTTGCGAGGCGCCAAGTCCACCCCCGGCCGGTCCAAGCGCTTGCGCGCCGCATCCTGAGCGGCCGTCGCCACGTCCGAAGACCACCGCGCTCCGAGGCAGTTGTCGCACCGTCCACAAGGAGAGGGGTCGGCGCCCAGCTCGGGGTCGTCGAGCTGACGGCGCAGGAATTCCATCCGGCAGCCCGAGGTCTCTTCGTAGTCGAGCATGGCCTGCTGCTCGGCACCGCGGGCCGTGGCGAGGTGGGAGTAACGGTCGGCGTCGTAGTCCCACGCTGCGCCGCTGGTCTGCCAGCCGCCCCGTACCCGTTGCACCGCGCCGTCCACATCGAGCACCTTCAGCACCATCTCCAGCCGGCTGCGCCCGAGTTCGACCATCGGCTCCAGGGCGGCGGTGGACAGCGGCTTGTCGGACTCGGCCAGAGCAGCGAGCACCGAACGGACCACCGGTTCGGGAGGGAAAGCGAGCGAGGCGAAGTACGCCCAGATGTCCCGGTCCTCGCGGCCGGGCAGCAGCACCACCTCGGCCCGCTCGGACGCCCGGCCTGCGCGACCCACCTGCTGGTAGTAGGCGATGGGGGAGGCGGGCGCGCCGAGGTGCACGACAAAGCCGAGGTCTGGCTTGTCGAAGCCCATGCCCAGTGCCGAGGTCGCGACCAGGGCCTTGACCCGGTTGCCGAGCAGATCCGATTCCAGCGACTCACGCTCGCCGGGGTCGGTGCGTCCGGTGTACGCCGCCACGGTGTGGCCCTGCTCGTTCAGGAGTCCCGCCAGCTCCTCGGCCTGGGCCACGGTCAAGGTGTAGACGATGCCGGAACCGGGCAGCTCCCCGAGGTGCTGCGCCAACCACGCTGCCCGGCGTTGCGAGCCATCGACGTGCACCACCGAGAGGTGCAGCGACTGCCGGTCAAGACCTCCGCGTAGCACCACGGTGTCACCGCCGCCCACGCCGAGCTGGCTGGCGACGTCGGTGACCACCCGGTCGTTGGCGGTGGCGGTGGTGGCCAGCACCGGAACTCCCGCGGGCAGCTCACCGAGCAGGGTGCGGATCCGTCGGTAGTCGGGCCGGAAGTCATGACCCCAGTCCGACACACAATGCGCCTCGTCCACCACCACCAAGCCGGCATCCGCAGCGAGAGACGGCAGTACCCGCTCGCGAAAGTCCGGGTTGTTCAGCCGTTCCGGGCTGACCAAGAGAACGTCCAGCTCGCCGGCGTTGACCTGGGCATGGATCTCGTCCCACTCGGTGACATTGCCGGAGTTGATGGTGGCCGCTTGCACCCCGGCGCGCTCGGCGGCGGCCACCTGGTTGCGCATCAGGGCGAGCAACGGCGAGACAATCACCGTCGGCCCCAAGCCCGCTTCGCGCAGCAGCGCGGCGGCGATGAAGTACACCGCGGACTTGCCCCAACCGGTGCGCTGCACCACCAGCGCCCGACGCCGGTGCACGACGAGAGCCTCGATCGCCGCCCACTGGTCATCGCGGAGCACGGCGGCCTCGCCGGCCAGCCGACGTAGCAGCTGCTCGGCGCGGGGGCGCAGGTCAGTGGAGACGGTGGTCATGCGCCATGGTGCGTGGTCGCTCCGACAGTTCGGCTCAACGGGCGCGGAGGATCTCCAGGATCGCGTCCAGCTTGACGCTGTGTTCTGTCTGCGTGGCGGAGATCTCCTCCAGCCGGATGCCATGACGTCGTTGGGTACCGGCGAGCTCGGCGATCATGGTGTAGATCGCCGCGACGTCGTTGTCGAGCTGGCGGACGTTGCGTTCGAGCTCGGGCGAAACGGTCATGCATGAAGTGTAGGGGTGCCGGTCCGTCGTGCGGAGCGGTTCGACGGAGCTTGTCCACAGGCGCCCTGATCGGGCTGCTTTACCCTGGTGGGATGACCGCAGCCATCGACGACGCCTTGCGGGCGACCGTCCACGACGCCGCCCGGCGGGCACGGGTGGCCAGCAAGGCGCTGGCGCTGCTCACCACGGCAGAGAAGAACGCCGCGTTGCACGCCGCGGCGGACGCCGTGCTCGCCGCAGTGCCGGCTGTCCTGCAGGCCAACGCCGAGGACCTGGCCGCCGGGGTCGCCGCAGGCATGAGTGATGGACTGCTCGACCGCTTGCGGCTGAGCCGGGAACGGCTGGACGGAATCGCGGCTGGTCTGCGTCAGGTTGCTGCCCTGCCCGACCCGATCGGCGAGGTGCTCCGGGGGTCGAGGTTGCCCAACGGGATCGAGCTGCGTCAGCTGCGGGTTCCCCTGGGGGTGGTCGGCATGGTGTACGAGGCGCGCCCCAACGTCACCGTGGACGCCGCTGGCTTGTGCTTGAAATCGGGGAATGCCGCGCTCCTGCGAGGCTCGTCGTCAGCGGCAAGGAGCAACGCAGCGCTCGTCGTCGCGCTGCGGGTTGCCTTGGCCGCGCAGGGCTTGCCCGAGGATGCCGTGCAGCTGCTGCGCAGCGATGACCGGTCCAGTGTGACCCACCTGATCCAGGCGCGCGGTCTGGTCGATGTGGTGATTCCCCGTGGAGGCGCCGGGTTGATCGACGCTGTGGTGCGCGGGGCTACGGTGCCGACCATCGAAACCGGAGTCGGCAACTGTCACGTCTACGTGCACTCGTCCGCTGACCTTGCGCTCGCGCAGCAGATCCTGCTCAACTCCAAGACGCGACGGCCCAGCGTGTGCAACGCGGCGGAAACCGTGTTGGTCGACCGCAAGATCGCCGAGTTCGCGGTGCCTCAGTTGGTGGCAGCGTTGGAGGCGGCCGGGGTGGCCGTGCACAGTGACGGGGCCGACGTGGATTTGGGCCGGGAGTACCTGAGCATGGACATCGCTTTGGCCGTCGTGGATGACCTCGACGGCGCGGTGGCGCATATCGATCGCTACGGCACCGGGCACACCGAAGCGATCGTCACGAGCGACTTGGCGGCGGCGCGGGAGTTCACCACTCGGGTCGATGCAGCGGCGGTGATGGTGAACGCTTCTACCGCGTTCACCGACGGGGAACAGTTCGGGTTCGGCGCCGAGATCGGTATCTCGACCCAGAAGCTGCACGCTCGCGGGCCGATGGGGTTGCCGGAGCTGACGTCGAGCAAGTGGATCGTGTGGGGCGACGGGCACGTCCGGGAAATGTGACTGGGGCGACGGGCACGTCCGGGACTAGCCCACCTGTCGAGTAAAGATTTCACCGTTCAGCCACGTGACGCGAGAACTTCTCGCGACAGGTGCACAGGAGAGGAACCGCGTGGACCGCGTACTGCCGAGCACACCGCCGTTGTTCAGCACTGTCGATGACGTGCTGGCTCAGCTGGCCACCACGGGTTACCTGGCGGACAAAGCCACCGCCACCACGGTGTTCCTCGCCGACCGCCTGGGTAAGCCACTGCTCATCGAGGGCCCTGCCGGCGTGGGCAAGACCGAGTTGGCCCGCGCCGTGGCTCAGGCGACGAACTCTGAGCTGATCCGGCTGCAGTGCTACGAGGGCGTGGACGAGGCGCGGGCGCTATACGAGTGGAACCACGCCAAGCAGCTGCTGCGCATCCAGGCGGGACGGTCTGGCGATTGGGAGCACGCCCGCGAGGATGTGTTCTCCGAGGAGTTCCTGCTGTCCCGCCCGCTGCTCACCGCGATCCGGCGCGAGGGCCCCACCGTGCTGCTGATCGACGAGACCGACAAGGCGGACGTGGAGATCGAGGGGCTGCTGCTGGAGGTGCTCAGCGACTTCGCCGTC
Organism: Actinomycetota bacterium; assembly: GCA_030853285.1. Classification (GTDB taxonomy): domain Bacteria; phylum Actinomycetota; class Actinomycetes; order Mycobacteriales; family Mycobacteriaceae; genus X156. The sequence continues at coordinate 7,560 of JALYVL010000033.1, forward strand.
ACCGTCCCCGAACTGGGCACCATCACCGCCACCCGCAAACCCTTCGTCGTCCTCACCTCCAACGCCACCCGGGAATTGTCCGAGGCATTGAAGCGGCGCTGCCTGTTCCTGCACCTGGACTTCCCAGACGCCGAGCTGGAACGGCGTATCCTGGCCAGTCGCGTGCCGGAGTTGCCCGAGGCGTTGGCCGAGCAGCTGGTCCGCACCATGCGGGTGCTGCGCGGGATGCAGCTAAAGAAGTTGCCCTCGGTCGCCGAGACGATCGACTGGGGTCGCACGCTGCTCGCGCTGGGCATCGACACGCTGGACGACGCCGCGGTACGTTCCACCCTGGGGGTGGTGCTGAAGCATCAGAGCGACCAGCAGCGTGCCGCCGGCGAGCTGAGACTGAACTGACATGAGCAGCCGTCCACCGTGGCTCGCCGCGGACCGCCCCGCCGCTCCGCACGGGCTGCCCGGCCACCTGGTCAGCTTCGTGGAGGCATTGCGGGCCAGAGGTATTGGCGTGGGACCCTCGGAGACCGTGGACGCCGGGCAAGTCATGGCGGTGCTCGATCTGCTGGACCGGGAGGCGCTTCGTGCCGGTCTGGCCGCCTGCCTGCTGCGGCGCCCGACCCACCGCCGCACCTTCGACAGTCTGTTCGACCTGTGGTTTCCGGCCGTCATCGGTGACCGGGCGCGCGAGGACGTAGCCACCGAACTGCCGCGCGGCGAGGACGGCGAGGTTGATATTGATGACGTGCGTGAGTTGCTCGCGGAGTTCCTGTCCGACGGGTCACCGGCCAGCCGGGAGCTAATGCGCCTGCTGGCCGCGCAGGTCGCCGAGCAGCTCGGGCGCTATGAGACGCGGACCGGTCCCGCAT
>JALYVL010000034.1 GCA_030853285.1 Actinomycetota bacterium
GTGTTGCCCGGCGGCCTGCGGGTGGTCACCGAGCAGGTCAGCGGCGTGCGTTCGGCCTCGGTGGGGATTTGGGTCGGCGTCGGCTCGCGGGACGAGCAGCCCAGCGTCGCCGGTGCGGCGCATTACTTGGAGCACCTGCTCTTCAAAGGCACACCGAGCCGTAGCGCACTGGACATCGCTCAGGCGGTGGACGCGGTGGGCGGCGAGCTGAATGCGTTCACCGCCAAGGAGCACACCTGCTTCTACGCGCACGTGCTGGATTCCGACCTCGAGCTCGCGGTGGATCTGGTCAGCGACGTGGTGTTGCGGGGGCAGTGCGCGGCCGCCGACGTGGAGACCGAGCGCAGCGTGGTGCTCGAGGAGATCGCCATGCGCGACGACGATCCCGAAGACCTGGTGCACGACGCGTTCGGCACCGCGCTGTTCGGCGTTCACCCGCTGGGCCGGCCGATCATCGGCACCGTGGAGTCCATCGAGGCGATGACCCGCGCCCAGCTGCACTCCTTCCATCGCCGTCGCTACACCGCGCCGCGCATGGTGGTGGCCGCGGCGGGCAACATCGAGCACGAGGCCGTGCTCGCGCACGTGTTGCGTAACGTCGGTGGCGCCGAGCAGGCTACCCGCCCGGATCCTGCTCGGACGGGCACCGCGCGGCTGCGCACCAGCCCCGGCGTCAGCGTGATCAAGCGGGACAGCGAGCAGACGCATCTGGTGCTGGGCACCCGAGCGCTGCACCGCCACGACGAACGCCGGTGGGCGCTGGCCGTGCTCAGCGCGGCCGTCGGCGGCGGCATGAGCTCGCGGCTGTTCCAGCAGGTGCGGGAGGAGCGAGGCCTGGCGTACTCCGTGTACTCCAGTGTGGACACCTACGCCGACACCGGCGCGTTCTCGGTGTACGCAGGGTGTCAGCCGGAGCGGCTCGGCGCGGTGGCGGGGTTGATCGGTGATGTGCTCGCTGCGGTGGCCGTCGATGGCATCACGGCCGGTGAGCTCGAGCGGGGCAAAGGTCAGCTTCGCGGTGGCCTGGTCCTCGGCCTCGAGGACAGCGCGTCACGGATGAGCCGCATCGGCCGCAGCGAGCTCAACTACGGCGATCACCTCAGCGTGGAAGAGACGCTGGCGCGTATCGATGCGGTGACCATGGAGGATGCGGCGGCAGTGGCCGCGGACGTGCTCCGCCGCCCCGTCGGGGTGTCGGTGGTGGGGCCGTACGCTCACGCTGACGAGCTTCCCGAACAGGTGCACGGGGTGCGGCGATGAACGGAGCAGCGACGGTGTCGGAATCTCTTTCCCAGGAGCCCCTTCGTGTCGGCGTGCTCGGCGCGCGCGGCCGCGTGGGCGAGCAGGTCTGCAAGGCCATTGATGCTGCCGCCGACCTCGACCTCGTCGCGGCCGTCGATGCCGGTGACTGGTTGTTCAACGTGGCCGACGCCGGCGCCCAAGTGGTCGTCGACTTCACGCACCCCGACGTGGTGATGGACAACGTGCGCTTCTGCGTCGACCAAGGCATCCACGCCGTGGTGGGCACCACCGGCTTCGACGCCCCCCGCTTCGACCAGGTGCGCGCGTGGCTGGAGCCCAAGCCGGAGCTGGGCGTCTTGGTGGCCCCGAACTTCGCCATCGGCGCGGTGTTGTCCATGCGCTTTGCCACCATGGCCGCCCGGTTCTACGACTCCGTCGAGGTGATCGAGCTGCACCATCCCATGAAGGCGGACGCGCCCTCGGGCACGGCGGCTCGAACGGCAGAGCTGATCGCGGCGGCCAGGGCCGAGGCAGGCATGGCGGCGATGCCCGACGCCACGACGAGCGAGCTCGACGGGGCGCGCGGTGCCGACGTGCAGGGGGTCCGGGTGCACTCGGTGCGGCTCTCGGGACTTGTGGCCCACCAGGAGATCCTGATGGGCACCGAGGGCGAGACCCTCACCATCCGGCACGACTCGATGGACCGCAGCTCCTTCATGCCCGGGGTGCTGCTCGGAGTGCGGGAGATCGCCGCCCGGCCAGGACTGACCGTGGGCCTGGAACACCTGCTGGACCTGTGAGGCTTCGCGGGTGAAGTCCAAACGCATCGCGCTGCTCCTCGTCGCGGCGACTCTGTTCTACATCGTCTTCCTCGGATATATGGGCATCTTGCTGGTGGCCGCGGGGGGAGTGGGGCCCATCGGCCTCGGCGTGGGCGTGCTGCTGCTGGTGCCGATCGGCTTGTGGGTGGTCGCCTCAACCGTGCGTGCGGGTATGCGGCACCAGCACCTTGCCCGGCGGCTGAACGACGAGGATGCGCTGCCGGACACCTCGGGTATCGCCCGGCGTCCCTCCGGGCGCTTCGATCGCGACGCGGCGGACGCCTACTTCGCCGAGCGCAAGGCCGACTACGAAGCGGATCCGGACAACTGGCGCACCAGCTACCGGTTGGCGGTGGCCTACGACACCGCTGGGGACCGCGCCCGCGCCCGCGCCACCATGAAACGTGCGGTGGCTTTGGAAGAACAGGAACGGGTGCACCAGTGAGCGAGGGCAGCGACGTGAGGGTGGCGTGGTGAGCACTCTGCTGGTGGTGCACCACACACCGTCGCCGGCCACGCGGGAGCTGCTCGAAGCCGTGCTTGCCGGTGCGCGTGACCCAGAGATCACCGGAGTGGTGGTACGCCCGCTACCGGCGTTGGGCGCGACCATCCCCGACGTGCTGGCCGCTGATGGCTACCTCCTGGGCACCCCGGCGAACTTCGGCTACATGTCCGGGGCGCTCAAACACTTTTTCGACACGGTGTACTACCCGTGCCTGGATGCGGTCGCCGGAAGGCCGCTGGGCGTCTGGACGCACGGCAACAACGACACGGTCGGTGCCGTGCGGGCGATCCTCAAGTTGACCGGTGGCCTCGGGTGGCAGCCGGTCGCGGAGCCCCTCGAGCTCACCGGCGCGCCGGACGCCGCGGCACGGGATGCCTGCTACGAGCTCGGCGCGACGGTGGCGGCGTCGTTGATGGAATGACGAGCAACGCTCATCGGTGGGAACTCAGGCGACGACCTTGAACGGATCGTGCTCGGCGATGAGCTTCTCCATCCGCGCCTCGTCCACGCGCACCCGGACGGTGGAGATTTCCTGGCGGTCGCGGACGACCTTGGCCAGCGTGAAAGCACTGGTCACGACGAACAGCAGCGTCATGGCGAGGAACGCGCGCTGCCATGGGTTGATCGGCAGGTACAGGATGCCGATCACGGCACCGGCCAGGCTCACCCCGAAGGCGATGGCGGCCTGCGCGTAGAAGGCGGCGGTGGTAGCGGTCTGGGGCATGGGGGTCGTCATGTGATCAGCCTGACGGCTGGGACCGCCGCGCACATGCGTATGACTACGCGGCCGTTGCCAGGTAGGCGGCCAGCGCACGCAGTCGACGGTGCGTCTCCCAACGGAACGCTGCAAGTGCCACCGGCTCGACAATGCGGGCGAGCACGGCCGGCCGGCAGGTGAAGGTCAGTGTGTAGACCACCTCGCTCTGCTGCGGCGCCAGCGTCCGGTGTCGGATGGACGCCGCCCAGCTGGCAAACAGCATCGGACGGTTGAGCAGTACCACCGCTGCGCGCTCGGGACGCTGGAAGGTGACGTAACGGGTGCGGAAGGTGAGGCCGCCGAGGCGCCACCGGGCACTGCACACCGCTTCGACGTCTTTGGCCGGCGCCGCGGCGTCCACTGTGTACGCCGCGCGGAGCAGGGTGTCCCAGTTCAGCCGACGGGGATAGTCGTGGATGAGGTCGAAGGTCACGGCAGTAGTGGCAGGTACCACCTGCCGAACGACGGCGTGCGCGGTCACCGCTTCAGTCTGGCTGGGTGGGTGGGCCCGGCATGGACGGGGGTCGACCGGCGGGCGCGACGATGCGGCACGCCGCTGCGGCGTAGTGCCGGTTGATCACCCGCTGACCCACGCGCGCCAGCGGCGGTGCGAGCCTGGCCACACCGCTGGGCGCACTGAAGGACACGATGCGCAGCACCACTCGTCCGGCCGCGTCGAACTCCACGGTGAAGCGTTCTTCGCCGCGCAGCGGATGCCCGGGCAGCGTCCCGTAGGAAAAGCCACGTCGTCGGTGCTCGTCCACGACGTCGACCACGCGGCACGGTGCGATCAGCGTTGGCCGCCCTGGCGTCGCGTTGAGCACGGTGGCGCCGATGGTGACGGCGTCGTGCGAGGTGCCCACCACCAGCCCGGCCATGCGCTGCAGGTCCCAGCTGAGCAACGCCTCGGCGAGCAGGGTGAAGGTCTTGTGACCGGTCCCGATAGTCGTCGAGTGGTCGATGTGGTGGTACCCGGCGGGCAGCGTTGCTGCACAGGTCGCGCCCACTTCGACGTAGCTGAAGTCCAGGCGTTCGTAGCGATCCAGGCCGTCCCGTAGCCGCTGTGGGGTTGAGTGCCACGCCACCCGCAAGCCCGCCGTGCTGAGCTCGGTCATGGACGCGTTACTCCCAACTCGTGTGCAGCGTGCCGGTGTGGCGCAGCTCGCGCAGCACCTGCGCACCGTGCTGCGAGGTGCGCACGGCGCCGTCCGGAAGCCAGCCGTGCCCGGGCAGGAACCCCCGCGCCGCCTGATCACCCTCGGCCACCCACATCTCGCCGTGCTCGGCCCCACCCCGCCGGAGGCGCTCGGCCAGCGCGCCGAGCAGCCGCCCGCCGTGTCCGCGCCTGCTCCACCGGGGAGCGACCAGCAGGGTGCTCAACTCACTGCCCGCACCGGCCGCGAAGCCGACGACCTCCGACCCTTCGGTCGCCACGAGCACGTGGGCAGGCCCGGCGCTGATGACCGCGAGCTTCCATGCCCGCGTGGCACTGTCCGCGTCCACGGCCCCGAGCACATCCGCGGGCAGGAAGCTCGCGTAGGCCGTCCGCCACACGTCCAGCTGCACCGCGGCGATCGCGGAGGCATCTCCGGCTCCGGCCTCGCGCACGGCAGCGACTCCCATACAGCCACCTTAGGGTGTCGGTGCGTGGTGGCAAGGTGGTCGCAATGGACGAGATGAGCGCGAGCACCGCTCGGCGTGCTGCCCTTGCCGCCCAAGGCTTCGCCGACCGGCCGCCCACCGGAGTGCACACCCGCAGACATGTGCAGCAGGTGCTCGACCGGGTCCAGCTGCTGCAACTGGACTCGGTGTCCGTCGCGGTGCGCGCGCACTACATGCCGATGTTCTCTCGCCTCGGCGCCTACGACCGCGCGGTGCTGGACGCTGCGGCGTGGAGTACCAGCGCGCGGCGTCCGCGTCTGCTCGTCGAGTTCTGGGCGCACGAGGCGGCATTGCTGTCGGTGCACGACTGGCCGCTGCTGCGCTGGCGGATGCGGGCGCGGGAGAAGGCCGGCTCGCCCAGGACCGATCAAGTCCTCGCCCGCAGCCCGGCGCTGCCTGCGGCCGTGTTGGACACTGTCCGCGCGCTGGGGCCGTGCACTGCCGGACAGCTCGAGCGACACCTCGAGGCGGGGCTGAGCGGGCGCAGGGGCTCGTGGTGGGACCGCACCGACACCAAAATCGTGTGCGAGTGGTTGTTCGGTATCGGCGAGCTGAGCACGGCCACCCGGATCGGCTTTCAGCGTCACTACGAGCTGACCAGCCGAGTGATCCCGGAACAGCTGCTGGCCCTGGACATCGGCGAGTCGGATGCGGTCCGCGCACTGGTCGAGCGCTCCGCCCGGGCGCTGGGAGTCGCCACCGAGCCGGACCTGCGAGACTACTTCCGCCTCACCCCGCAACAGTGCAGGACGGCTATTGCCGAACTGGTCACCGAGGGTGTGCTGCAGCCGGTATCCGTCAGCGGATGGTCCGCCCCGTCCTACCGGCATCGCGACGCCCGCACGCCGAGAACCATCCAGCGCACGAGTCTGCTCAGTCCGTTCGACTCTTTGGTGTTCTACCGGCCGCGGACCGAGCGGCTTTTCGATTTCCGCTACCGGCTGGAGATCTACACCCCAGCGGCCAAGCGGGTGCACGGCTACTACGTGTACCCGTTCCTGCTCGGCGACCGACTGGTCGCCCGCGTCGACCTGAAGTCCGACCGGCAGGCGTGCACCCTGTGGGTGTTGGGCGCCTTCGCCGAGGCCGGCGAGCCGGACGCGGTTCTCGCTCCCGCGTTGGCCACGGCGCTGACCGAGATGGCGCAGTGGTTGGGCCTGGCCACGGTGCGGGTCGGCGACCGCGGTGATCTGGCGTCCGCCCTTGCCGGCGCGCTGCGCTGAGGGGGAATCAGCGCGTGCGGTGCACGAGCACGGTGCCGGTGCCGGTACGGGCCTGGACCCGTAGTGCGCAGTTGGCGGGCGCGGAGTCCAGCAGCTCGAGCTCGCTGGACACCGTGCCGGACCCGGATTTCAGCTCGAGCTCGGCGCCGACTCCGGCACCGACGCCGATCTGCAGGTCCCCACTGCCGCTGACCAGCTCCAGCTCGCCTGCGGCGCTGTCCACGGTGATGTTCCCGGACCCGGTTCGGACGCGGCCGCCTGCACCGAGGACACCCAGGCGGATGTTTCCGGAGCCGGTGCGCACCTGGGTGTCGCCGGCGACCTTTTCCACGGCGATCTCACCCGATCCGGTGCCCAGGTCGACCCGTTGGGCCGCGCCGGAGATGTCCACCCGCGCTGTGGATGTGCGCACAAACACGTGCGCCGCGCTGGGCGCGCGGACGTGCAGGTCCAGCGCGACGGCCCGGACGGCTCCGGAGCGCGGTGACCGCACGGTCAACCGGGACCGCTGGGCGGCGAAGGCGATCTCGGTGGCGATCAGCGCTTCCGCGTCGAGCCCGAGCGACTCCTGTCCCTCCTCGCTGCTTGCGCCGAGGATGGACAGCACGCCGCTGACGCCCTGCTGCCACCAGCTGCCCTGCCCGGCACGCAACGTCACCTCGACAGCGTCAAGGGCGTCGACGAGTTCGATGGCGACCACACCGGAGCTGAGCTGCACGTCCAGCTGCGCGAGTGCCTCAGAGACGGGGAACCGCTCCCGGCGTGGCTCGACCGTGCTCGGCTGGGCGTTCATCCCTGCACCCAGCCACGGAGGAACTTCGAGGCGCCGGTGGCACTGCGGGAATCCAAGGCGCCGGCCTCCCGCAGTGCCCCCTGCACCGCTTGGGACAGCCAGGCGTTCAGCGAGACGCCGTCGTGGTTCGCGGCCTGCTCGGCCTTGGCCTTGAGCTGCTCGACCATCCGGAGGGTGACGCGGCTGATGTCACCGTTGATGTCCTCGAACATCGTCGGCCGCGGGGCGGACGAAGCGGGCGCGACCGGCGGCGGCGAGTGTTGTTCGTCGGCCACCACGCGAACCTCGCGGCCGTCCAGGCGCACCTCGACGACGCGGTCGCCCAGTGCTGCGGTGACCTCGGCGGCGACGTCGGACAACGCGGCCATCAGCATGAGACGGGCGGCAGGTTCCAGTGCGGCGGCGAGGGCGGCGGCGGTTCGCTGGGCGTTGTCGTCGCCGAGTGCGGCCGCGGCGCGCAGATCGTCAGCGAGGCCATCGGTGTAGTGCGTGAGGTCCATGACGTCATAGTGGCACCAACCATGACGTCACGCAAGATCAGTTGAGTGACTCGACCCGTTTCTTCAGTTTCTGGGTCGCCGTCTCCAGCGCGGATTTCTTGGCTTTGTTGAGCAGAAATCCGGGAACGGGGATCTTCAGGTCCACCACCAGCTCGAACGCGAGGTGCGTGCCGTCGGCGGTGGGCGTCAAGATGTAGGAGCCTTCCTGGCTGCGTTGTTGGGTGCTCTCCACCAGCGTCCAGCTGACCCGGTCGTCGCCATCGAAGGTGTAGTCGACGACTTGCTCGTCACTGATGCCGACCATCGACATCGTCATCCGTACTCGGCTCGGACGGCCCTGCGCATCGGTCTCCTCGACCACCGCCTTCTTGTGGGCGGATGACCACTCGGGATAGGTCGAGAAGTCCACAATGGTGGCGATGATGGCGGCGGGGGTCGCGTGCACATCGATCTCGCCGCTCGTGGTCATGGCCATGTCGATCTCCTCCTAGTGGAAAAGGGCTGTGCCGGAAAGCAATTGCGTCGCGGGGCGCGTCGAGGAATGCCGCAGCGCTACGCGGAGGGATCGTAGCAAGGCGCGGCAACGGGGCGAGGTCATTGATCGGTGTGGTGCTACCGTCCGACACCACGGAAAGTATCGTGCGTCACACCAGCACCAAGCCTAGGAGCGCGGCAAGCACATGATCGAAAGTCGACGCCGCCTCGCGGACGGCCGGGAGATCATCTACTTCGATGCCGACGACGGTGCCGGTGCGCACACCGCCGTGGACAGCCGCGAGCTGCCCGTCACCACGACGCATTCGCAGTGCCGCTACGACGCGCTGCTGGGGGAGTGGGTGGTCATCGCCTCGCACCGCCAATCGCGCACCTTCCTGCCGCCGGCCGATCAATGTCCACTGTGTCCGTCC
>JALYVL010000407.1 GCA_030853285.1 Actinomycetota bacterium
TCGCCGGACTGTGTGTGGGCATGGCGATGTTCATCTCGTTTCTGGGGGTGTCGACGTTCGTCCAGGCCCCGACCGCGCTCGCCGGATACGGCTTCACCGCCACCGTGCTCGCGGCGAGCGTGGTGTATCTGCTGCCCGGCGCGCTCGTCGGCGTGCTGGTCTCACCATTGGCCGGGCGGCTGGTGCGTCGTGCTGGCGGCCGCATCACCTTGGTGCTGGCCCTCGCGCTCTGCACGGCCGGGTTCGCGCTGCTGACACTGTTGCACACGGCCACCTGGCAGGTGATCGTCGGCGCGATCTTGGTGAACGCTGGAGTGAGCGTCGGCTACGCGGCGATGCCTGCGTTGCTCGTCGCTGAGGTCGCAGCCGAAGACACCGGAGTGGCCAACAGCGTCAACTCCATCGCCAGGGCGGTGGGTAGCGCTATCGCGAGCGCGGTGGTCGTGACCTTGCTCGCGAGCGAGCTGCTGCCGGGTGGCGGGCTCCCGACCGAAGGCGTGTTCACGACCATCTTCGGCATCGGCACCGGGCTCTGCGTACTCGCCGCCGTGCTGGTCGTTGTCGGGCTTCCGCGCAACCTACGCCGCCCCACCGACGCCGAGCAGGAGGCCGAGGACGCGACAGCGCTCGCCGGCGAGTGGGCTGCCGTGAGCGGCCTCGCCAGCTCAACCCGCTGAGTCGTGGCGAGCTACGGCTTGCGGTAGTGCGCCTCGTAGGCCGTGCGATCGCCTGCCCGCGTGCGCTGGACCTTGGCCGACTCCAAATCGGGAGGCAAGCCGTTCAGCTGCAGCCGAACGACTGATGTTCTGGTCCATGTAGGCCACCGTGGAGGAGGTGCTCAGCAGCAATGCCAGCAGCACCATCAATCCACGGATCCACAGTGGACCCGGAAAGGACAGGAACACGAGGTAGATGGGGGAGTACGCCAGCTGGTCCGCGCGAGGTGTCGGGCCGAGCCGTGCGGACCTACCAAGTCGTTACACACCGATTCCCGCATGAGACTCAGGCAGCGCGGCACAGTAACGGCGAGGCGGTCACCCTTCGGTGGCGCCTCTCAGCCGCTGGGGAGCCTTCAGCCGCCACGACTCGGTGAGCAGCTCGCGCAGCTCGGTGACGTCCATCTCGAGGTAGCGCACCAGCACCATCGGGTAGCCGTCGTAGTGCGGCTCGGTGAAGAATTGGGCCGGGTCGGCCGTCAGCAACGCCTCCTTTTCTTCCAGCCCGGACACGTGCACCGTGATGCTGACGCCGTCGGGCCGCAAGCTGGCGAAGCCCCTCTTGCGCACCCGGAAGGACGGCCGTCCACCGTAGGAGGGATGCTCGTCGGTCTCCGGCAACGCCAAAGCGATCCGGCGGACATCGTCCTCAGTGGCCATCAGCCGATGATGCCGGTAGCAGGCAGCCGGGTCCAGCCGCGGGTGAACGACGACTGCGGCCGCGGCGCGCGGACCGGTCGACCCCGATCTCCGGCTGGATTGCGCAGGCACGACAGCTTCCGCGCAAACCTCGTCTCCTTGATCTCGCCCGCCCTGCTCGCCCCGTGAAACATCAGTGGTCCCATGCGTCGTCTGATCGACGTCCCGGCCGTCGCCGGCCGGGCGTCGTGCGCATCGCCCCGCCGCTGAAGCGCCTCAGGCGGAGAGCTGGTCCACGACACGGGCCGAGTCGAGGTGCAGGCCGGCCGCGGTGTTGGTGTGCACGTCCGCGAGCAGCTCGGGGTTCCAGGCCAGCTGCTGACCGTAGGACGGGACCATTTTCACCAGTTGCGGGTACCACCCGTCGACCTTCGCCGGGAAGCACTCGTGCAGAAGGTTGATCATCACCGGTACCGCGGTGGAGGCCCCCGGGGAGGCACCGAGCAGCGCGGCGACGCTGCCGTCCTCGGCGTGCACCAGCTCAGAGGTCGAAGCCCGGCTCGCCCGCGTGGTAGGTGACGTCCGGCTGCCCATCGCCATCGCTGTCGACGAGTTCGGTGTCCAGCGAACCGTCACCGTTGGTGTCGGAGTACATGACGTCGAACGCACCGGTGTTGTGCGTGTCCACCAAGACGGAGTCGCATCTCCCGTCACCGTCGTCGTCGCTGACCACGTCGTCCGTCCGGCCGTCCCCATCAA
>JALYVL010000408.1 GCA_030853285.1 Actinomycetota bacterium
GAGCTGGCCGTTGTCGATCTCCAAACCCTCGGTGAACGACGACGGATCGTGCGGACGGGTGCTGAGTACCTGCACCGTGAGTTGCTCGGGAGCGAGACCCACGGGTTGAGGCGTTCCGCAGGACACTGCACCTAACAGTGCACAGCACGCCGTCAGTGCGGCAGCACCCGGTCGGCCCATGGTTACAGCATGCCTTGTGCCGGATCAGGGGCTGGTTGGGCAGCAACAGCTGCACCGGCACCAGGTTGGCCATCCAGTAGCCGAAGCGCACCTGGCTGAACTGCGCGATCGGCTCAACGACGGCCACCGTTGGAACCGTGCGCGTGTGCTCGGTTCCCCGACCCCTCCGACTGTGAGTGGTCCAGACATGGTGCGCACAATCGAGCGAGTCAAGCGTCCAACTCGGCGGTGCGGGACGCAACCAGGCGATGCGGCACAATCAAGGGGTGAGCAGCACCGAGACCACGGCCCCCGTTCGCTCCGTCCTCGCCGACGCCGAGAGCGTGGCTCGCGCGGCCGCGGTGGAGCTCAGCGAGGGCGCCGTGGGCACCCACCTGGGTGTGCACTCCGAGCCGGACAGCGACGGTGCCGCCGCCACGCACCGTTTCGCCGCCGAGCTCAAGGGCTACCGCGGATGGGAATGGGTCGTTGTCGTCGCTGCTGCGCCGGTGACCGAACACGTGACGGTCAGCGAGATCGTGCTGTTGCCCGGCCCGGACGCCGTGGTGTCACCGAGCTGGTTGCCGTGGGATGAGCGGGTCCGCGCCGGTGACCTGGGCGCCGGTGACCTGCTGCCGCCGCCGGAAAATGATCCGCGCCTGGTCCCCGGCTACCTGGCCAGCGATGACCCGGCGGTGGAGGACGTGGCCATGGAGATCGGGCTCGGCCGCCGCCAGGTGATGAGCCGGGAGGGCAGACTGGATGCCGCCCAGCGCTGGAACGACGGCGAGCACGGACCCGATGCGGCGACCGCCGCCCTGCACTGCGGCACCTGCGGGTACTACCTTCCGGTCGCCGGCTCGCTGCGGGCGGCATTTGGGGTGTGTGGCAACGAGATGTCCGCCGACGGTCAGGTGGTGCACACCGAATACGGCTGTGGTGCCCACTCGGACACGGTGGTTGCCGAGCTGGCCCCCACGCCGGTCTCGGCGATGGCCTACGACGACACGGCGCTCGAGCTGGTGCAGCTCCCCGCGCAGGACGAGTGAGCACGCCAGACCCCTTCGATACCGCAGAGCTGCGCGCCGCCACTCTGCAGAACTGGCGCCGATCCCCGACCCGGCTACGCGAGGACACCGCCACCGAGGCCGACCTGGTGCGTGGGGGCTACCGCGATCGGGTGCTCACCGAGCTCGCCCAGAACGCTGCCGACGCCGCGGCCCGCGCCGGCGTCCGGGGTGAGCTGACCGTCCGATTGGTGGACAATGCGCTGCGCGTCGCCAACACCGGTGCGCCACTGGACCGCGGCGGGGTGCAGGCGCTGGCGGCATTGCGGGCCTCGAGCAAGACTTCCGGTGTCGGCCGCTTCGGGGTCGGGTTCACCGCGGTGCTGGCCGTCAGCGAGGAACCGCGGGTGTTGTCGCGGTCGGGGTCCATCGCGTTCTCCGCGGCCCGCACCCGCGTTGAGCTGGGCGTTACGGACGTGCCTGCGCTTCGGCTGGTGTGGCCGGTGGACGAGCAGCCCGCAGCTGGCGCCAGCACCGAGGTGATCCTTCCGCTGCGCCCGGGCGTCGACGGGACCGGGCTGCTGCGCGCGTTCGCCACCGAAGCGCCCGAGTTGTTGCTGGCCTTCCCTGCGCTGCAGAGTATTTCGGTGAGCGGCACGCTGATGGTGCGTGCGGATCGGCCGCTGGATTCCGGTCTGGACGAGGTGAGCATCGGCAGGCAGCTCTGGTGGTGCAGTGGGCGGGATGAGGTGCGGTGGCTGGTCGCTGTGAGCTCCGAGGGAGAGGTGCAGCCGCTGTCCGAGGACGTGCTGCGAGCCCCGACGCGCACCGACGAGGAGCTTTCCCTGCCAGCGATGGTCATCGCCGGCGTCGCCTTGCAGCCCGACCGCCGACGCCTGCTGCCCGGAACGTCGCTGCGGGCACTGGCTCAGGCGTATCCGGAG
>JALYVL010000409.1 GCA_030853285.1 Actinomycetota bacterium
CCGCCAAGCACCTGGCCACTCGGCACCAGTTCGGCAAGCCGCTGGCCGCCTTCCAGGCCGTAGCCCAGCAGATCGCCGACGTCTACGTCACCAGCCGTACCCTGCACGTCGCAGCGCTCTCGGCCAACTGGCGCCTGGCCGCAGGATTGGATGCCACCGAGGATCTCGACGTGCTGGCCTACTGGGTGGCCGCCGAGCTGCCGGCAGCTCTGCAGGTCTGCCACCACCTGCACGGGGGGCTCGGGGTCGACATCACCTACCCGCTTCACCGGTACTTCTCACTGGCCAAGGACCTCGCCCGGCTCGTCGGCGGTGCCGCGTACCGCCTTGATCTGCTTGGAGCGCAATGTTCATCGACCTGACCAAGGACCAGCGCGCACTGCAGGCGGAGATTCGCGCTTACTTCGCCCACCTCATTTCGCCCGAGGAAACCGAAGCCATGCGGACCGACCGGCACGGCCCGGCCTACCGCCACGTGGTCCGTCGGATGGGTGAGGACGGCTGGTTGGGGGTCGGCTGGCCGGTGGAGTACGGGGGTCGCGGCTTTGGGGAGATGGAGCAGCAGATCTTCGTCAACGAGGCGGCGCGGGCCGACATCCCGTTGCCCTACGTGACGTTGCAGACGGTCGGACCGACGCTGCAGCGCTACGGCACCGAGGAGCAGAAGCAGAAGTTCCTGGCCGCCATCCTGGCCGGTGAGGTGCATTTCGCCATCGGGTACAGCGAACCGGAGGCGGGCACCGACCTCGCGGCGCTGAAGACCACCGCCGTGCGCGATGGTGACTCCTACGTGATCAACGGGCAGAAGATCTTCACCACCGGCGGCCACGACGCCGACTACATCTGGCTGGCCTGCCGCACGGGCGCGCCGGACTCGCGGCACCGCGGGATCTCCATGCTCATCGTGGACACCGCAGATCCGGGCTTCTCCTGGACGCCGATCATCACGTGCGACGGCGCGCACCACGTGAACGCCACGTACTACTCCGACGTGCGGGTACCGGCCGACATGCTGGTCGGCGAGGAGAACGCCGGCTGGAAGCTGATCACCACCCAGCTCAACCACGAGCGCGTCATGCTCGGACCCGCCGGACGAATGGCGGGGCTGTACTCGCGGGTGCAGCAGTGGGCGGGGCAGCCGGGCCCGGATGGAACTGCCCCGATCGGCAAGTCCGATGTTCAGCGGGCACTGGGCGAGATCCTCGTCTACTGGCGGCTGAACGAGCTGCTCAACTGGCAGGTCGCGTCCTCCACCGCGGACGCCGTCGCCATCGCCGATGCGTCGGCCACCAAAGTCTTTGCCACCGAACGTATTCAGCGCATCGGCAGGCTTGTCGAGGAGGTGGTGGGCCGGCACGGTGACCCGGCCGATCCCGCGACAGCGGAGCTGATGAGCTGGCTGGACCTGCAGATCAAACGGAACCTGGTAATCACCTTCGGGGGAGGCGTGAACGAAGTGATGCGCGAACTGATCGCCACCGCCGGACTGAAGCTGCCGCGGGTGCCACGGTGAGTGAGCGGACGGGCGCGGACATCCTCGCCGCCGCGGAAACGGTCCGCCAGGCTGGTGCGAGCACACCGCGGCCAGGACGCGACCCGGTGAACCAGCCGATGATCCACAACTGGGTCGAAGCCATCGGTGACGCCAACCCCATCTACGTCGACCACGAAGCCGCCGCCGCCGTCGGACACCCTGGCGTCGTCGCCCCACCGGCGATGGCACAGGTCTGGACCATGCGCGGCTTGCACGCCGAGCGCCAGGCGGACGATCCGCTGGGGCGGATGACCGAGATCCTCGACGAAGCCGGCTTCACCTCGGTGGTGGCCACCAACTGCGAGCAGACCTACCACCGCTACCTGCAGCCGGGCGAGGAGGTCACCATCCAAACGGTGCTGGAGGACGTGGTCGGGCCGAAGCGGACCGGACTCGGCGAGGGCTGGTTCTTCACCACCCGCAACCTCTGGCGAGTAGGGGATGAGGTGGTGGCGGAAATGATGTTCCGCATCCTCAAGTTCGCGCCAGGCGCTGCAGAGGCTGACGTCGTTTCCAGCGCTGGGGAGTCCACGGCGGACCTCAAAGCCGATGCCATGCTGCGCCCCACCCCCTCG
>JALYVL010000035.1 GCA_030853285.1 Actinomycetota bacterium
GTGCGGACCGCTCTGCTGGCGGCCGCGGGCTCCACGTGCGGCCGGGAGGTCCTCGACCTGCTCGGCGCCGAGGCCCACCCTGGTGCGCGAGGCTCGGGGCAGCCGTCCGCTCACCCCGTCGGGGATATCGAGCTCGGCGAACAGCGTCGGCGAGTTGGAGTAGGTCTCGGCGGGCTCGGCCATGTCCAGGCCGAGCGCCTTGTCGATGAGCTGCCACTTGGGCAGGTCGTCCCAGTCCACCAAGGTGACCGCGACGCCGGTCTTGCCCGCGCGGCCGGTGCGGCCTATGCGGTGCACGTAGGTCTTCTCGTCGTCGGGACACTGGTAGTTCACGACGTGGGTGACGTCGGTGACGTCGATTCCCCGTGCTGCCACGTCCGTGGCCACGAGCACATCGATCTTGCCGGTGCGGAAGGCGCGCAGGGCCTGCTCGCGCGCACCCTGGCCGAGGTCGCCATGCACGGCCCCCACCGCGAAGCCACGCTCGGCCAGCTCGTCGGACACCTTCTGGGCGGTGCGTTTGGTGCGGGTGAAGATCATCGACAGTCCACGGTCGCGGGCCTGCAGCACCCTGGAGAGCATCTCCACCTTGTCCATCGCGTGGGCGCGGTAGATGTACTGGGTGGTGCGCTCGTGCACGGCGGAGGAGTCGGGCTCCTCGGCGCGGATGTGCGTCGGCTGGGTGAGGAACGCACGGGCCAGGGTGATGATCGGCCCGGGCATGGTGGCGGAGAACAGCATGGTCTGACGCTTGTCCGGCACCATGCGCAGGATCCGCTCGATGTCGGGCAGGAAGCCCAGGTCGAGCATCTCGTCGGCCTCGTCCAAGACGAGGACGCCGATCTTGCCCAGCACCAGGTGGCCCTGTTGGGCCAGGTCGAGCAGTCGGCCCGGGGTTCCGACGACGACGTCGATCCCCTTCTGCAGGGCGGCGATCTGCGGCTCGTAGGGCCGGCCGCCGTAGATGGACAGCACCCGCATGCCGAGGTGCTTGCTGGCGTCCTTGAGGTCCTGGGTGACCTGCAGGCACAGCTCACGGGTGGGAACGACCACCAGGGCGCGGGGCGTGCCGTCCAGCGCGGTGGTGCCGGAACCCTCGGTGGTGATGCGGTGCAGCAGCGGTACCCCGAAGCCGAGGGTCTTTCCCATGCCGGTGCGGGCCTGACCGATGAGGTCGTCGCCGGCCAGCGCCAGGGGCAGCGTCAACTCCTGGATCGCGAAAGTGCGCTCAATACCCGCTTCGCGCAGCGCACGGACGATTTCCTCGCGCACGCCCAACTCGGCGAAGGTGGCGGATTCGGCGGCCACTGGGGCGTCGCCGGTCAACGGGTGCGACACGTCGTCGACCGCGGGCACGCCGTCCGGGCTGTGCTCGAGTGCTACCGGGTCGGTGGTGGATGTGGTGTTCTCCGAAATACTCAGCGGTCTTGCCTCTCTCGGGCCAGCACGCACGTGACGGATCTGGTTGACCCGGTCCACCCGTGTGGCGCACCCGCTGCGTCAGCCGTGAATCGGCTGCGGCGGGGCGCGGCAAGAGGGGAGACTGGTGCGCGCACAGGTTCTGAGCAGCAGCATGTCGCGGCGTGCTCTCCTCCATGGTAGCCGCTACCTGTTGCTGTGCGGTCAACACGGCTATTTGCGCGAGCTTATTGGTCCGAAGCGCCAATCTGTTATACTTATCGACCTATTTCCACCAATTGTTTGGAGGAATCACCGTGCACAAGTCACTGAAAGGTTTGTTCGTCACCGCCGCGATGGGTGCGGGTGTCGTCACCTCGATTGCCACTGCGCCCGCTGCGTCGGCCACGCCAGCGGCGTCGTGCTCCCCGTCCGCGTCGGCGTGCATTGATCTGACCCACAACACTGCGTGGCTGCAGTCGGGTGGGACAACCACCTACGGGCCGGTGCCGATCACCTCGGGTAAGGCGGGAGAACGCACACCCGCAGGCGAGTTCACGGTGTTCTGGCGTGACAAGAACCACAAGTCTTCACTGTTCAACGACGCTCCGATGCCGAACTCGGTGTTCTTCAACGGCGACATCGCCTTCCACGAGGGATCACTACGCGTCGAGTCGAACGGTTGCGTGCATCTGTCGGCTGCGGCTTCGGAGGCGTTCTTCAACACGCTGCGCGTCGGCGACACCGTCTCCGCGTTCGGCGCGAATCGCGGCTGATGGCCGGGCGGGTGCGGACTAGGCTCGCAGGCCATGAGCACAGTTGCACAGTCCGAGGTTGCCGCCACCGTGCACCCCGGTGTGGTGGACCTGCTGGGTGTGCTGGCCTACGGTGAACTCTCCGCATTCGGCCGACTCGCCGAGGACGCACGGACCGCGCCGTCACTGGCCGGCCGTGTGTCGTTGGCCTCGATGGCCGCCGCGGAGATGGCCCACTTCGAGTTGATCGAAGTGTTCCTCGACGCACGTGGCGTGTCGGTGCACACGGCGATGGAGCCGTTCATGGCCCCGCTCGACGCCTACCACGAGTTCACGGCCCCCGCGTCGTGGCTGGAGTCGTTGGTGGCGGCCTACGTTGGCGACGGACTCGCCGCGGACTTCTACCGCGAGATCGCCGGTGGCCTCGACCCCGAGACCGAGGCAATCGTGCGGGCCGTGCTGGCGGAGACCGGTCACTCCGCCTTCGCCGAGCGAGAGGTCAGCGCGGCCTGTGCGGCGAATCCAGCGGTGCAGGCGCGTCTCACGCTGTGGGGTCGGCGGCTGCTCGGTGAGGCGGTCACCCAGGCCCAGCACATCGTGGCCAGGCGCGACGACTTGGCCGAGCTGATCATTACCGGCTCCTCGGGCTTCGCCGGGATCGCGGCGTTGTTCCGTCGCCTGCAGAACCAGCACACCCGACGGATGAAGGCCCTCGGTCTCGGCTAGCCCAAGCGTGTTCGCTCTCAGCACAGGCGCATCGGCCGAGCCGGTGGCTGCGCTGCACTAGCCTTTCCGCAGTAGGTAATCGCACTCGTCCCGGAGGTTTCCCGTGGAGGTCAAGATCGGTGTGGCAGACAGTCCCCGAGAGCTCTTGGTGACCAGCAGCCAGTCACCCGATGAGGTCCAGGAGCTGGTCGACGCGGCCCTGGAAGGCGAGCGCACCGGCGTTCTCGCTCTGGTCGATGAGAAGGGGCGCCGTTACGTGATGCCCGCAGCGCGGATCTCCTACGTCGAGATCGGACCCGCCGACGGGCGCCGCGTCGGCTTCGGGACGAACTAGCCTGGATCGGGGGTGGCGCGTTCCTGTCCGGGCTGCAGGGGCAGGTGCGCGACCCCGCCCCAGGCGAGCGAGCTGATGATCGCGACCGCCTCACTTTTGGGCACCGGGCGGTCGGAGTCCAACCAGTAGCGCGCACCGAACTGGCTGGCACCGACCAGGCCGGCGGCGAGCAGCCGAGCCCGGTGCGGGTCGAGGCCGGCATCGGCCATCACCGCCTCGGTCACCGCATCGATGCATTGCTCGGTCCCGCGGTCAACCCGCTGCTGCACCGATGGCTCACCCAACAGGTCCGACTCGAACACCAACCGGTAGCCCTGTCCTTCGGCGTCGATGAAGTCGAAGTATGCGGCGACGGCGGCCTGCACGCGCTGCTTGTTGTCGGCGGTGGAGTTGATGGCCTCGCGGACCAGTCGGACCAGGTCGTCGACGTAGCTGTGCAACAGATCTAGATACAGGTCGAGCTTGCCGGGGAAGTGTTGGTAAAGAACAGGTTTGCTGACCCCGGCGCGGACGGCGATCTCTTCCATCCCGGTGGCGTGGTAGCCCCGGGAGACGAAGACATCGCGGGCGGCGGCCATCAGCTGTGCGCGGCGGGCGGTGCGCGGTAGGCGCGCGTTTCTCCGCGGTACCGGCGAACTCGAAACCAGTTCACTGCTCTGGCGCGCGGTGACGTCGGTCATCGCACCTCCTCTGCTCGCTGCTACCCGTCTGCTGCGCCGGCCACGTTACTCGCGGGTAGGACCCAGCTCGTCACGTGTCGTGGGGCGCTGCGGCAGTGACCCACCTCATGCCGCATCCTGGAGGCATGCCTGAGACAGCGCCGGCGACGACGGCTGCCCTGACCACCCCGATGGACGCCGATCTCGGCGCGGTTGACGATTCGCGGGCCTCGTGGCCCGGCGAGAAGGTCACCGTGGGAGGGCAGGAAATCCACGTTCGCACGACGCCGGGTCCTGCGGGGGCGACACCGGCGATCTACGTACACGGGCTGGGCGGTTCGGCCACCAACTGGACCGATCTGGCGGGGGTGCTCGCGCCGCTGATGCCGGGTCACGCGCTCGACCTGCCCGGCTTCGGGCTCTCCGACCCGCCCGCGGACGGCGACTACTCGCTGAGGGCCTGTGCCCGGCTGGTCATCGCCTACCTGGAGCAAGTGGGCCGCGCGCACCTGTTCGGCAACTCCATGGGCGGCGCGGTCGCGTTGATGGTCGCCGCTCGCAGGCCGGACCTGGTCGAGACCCTGACTTTGGTGTCGCCTGCGGTGCCGGACCTGCGCCCCGATCCGCGGCGGGTCACCGATATCCGGCTGCCGCTGGCGTTTCTGCCGATCATCGGGCGCAGGGTGCGCCGGCAGCTGGCGAACACCCCCGCGGAGCAGCGGGCCGAGCAAATGATTCGTTTGTGTTTCGCCAACCCGGACGCGGTGCCGGAGCAGAAAATCGCCGCGGCTGTGCACGAAGCGGGGGAGCGCAGCGGCCAGTCGTGGGCCGCGCAGGCGCTGGACCAGTCCTTTCGGGCGATTCTGCAGGCCTGGGTGACGCTGCCGGGCCGCTCACTGTGGCGGATCGCCGCCGGGGTGCGGGCCCCCACCCTGGTGGTCTGGGGCACCGCGGACCGACTGGTCAGCGTGGATCGGGCGCCGCGGCTGGTCGCCACCATCGAGCGCGGCCGCTTGCTCGTGTTCAACGGCACCGGACACGTCTCCCAGATGGAGAAGCCGCTGGCGGTCGGTCGGGCGGTGCAGACGATGCTCGGGGAGGTCCGGGCCGGAGAATGGTGAGCGACATCGGGGTGCGTGAGCCTGCCGTTGGCCGCTCTTGTGGCACCCTGGCTCCGTGAGCCGACCGCCGGGGGACGACGTAAGGCGTGGCCGGCGCGCGCATCATCAGACGATGGACGACCGTCCTCGGCGGCTGGAGTCCGAGGCGGTACGGCGCAGCGAACGGGTGCCACCGCCGCGCGCGCAACCGCTGCGCGCATCGTGGGATCCGATTCACTCCGGTGGCGGCAGACCACGCAGCGCGCAGCGCCCACCGCGTGTCGGCGTCCGGCGGCGCAGCGCGATCGGTCGCTTCGTCGCCTCCTACGGCTGGCGCGCCTACGCGATTCCGGTGCTCGTGGTGGTCACCGTGCTCGCCATCTTCAGTGCCACCCGGCCCTCGGATTCCGCGCCTCCCCAAGCGGCGGCCCCCGCTGGTGTTGCGGCTGGCAACCCTGACGACAACCCGGCGCTGGGCAAGCTCACGACCGGTAAGCCCGGCGCCACGATCATTGGTGCGCCCCCGGCGGCCGACGGCCGCTTCAACGCTTCCATCGCCTCGGGCGTGCTGCCCGACGGTGGGCCGATCCCGGAGACCGCCGCCCAGTCCTGGCACGTGGTCCCGGGCACCACTGCCCAGGCCGGCGCCGGAACCCAGCCGGTGTCCACCTACACCGTCGAGGTCCAGGACGGCCTGGACACCGCCTCCTTCGGTGGCGACGAGTCCTTCGCCCGCTTGGTGGACCAGACGCTGGACAACCCCAAGAGCTGGACGCACGACCCGCGCTTCGCTTTTCGCCGCGTCGACTCGGGGCAGCCCTCGTTTCGGGTCTCACTGACCTCGTCGATGACGGTGCGCGATGCCTGCGGCTACACCATCCCGCTGGAGGTGTCCTGCTACAACAGTGGCATCGGGCGGGTGGTGATCAACGTGGCCCGCTGGGTGCGCGGGGCGATTGCCTTCCAGGGCGACATCGGCTCGTACCGGCAGTACGCAATCAACCACGAGGTCGGCCACGCCATTGGTTTCGCCCAGCACCAGCCGTGCGGGTCCGACGGGGGCCTGGCTCCGGTGATGATGCAGCAGACGCTGAGCACGGCGAACAACGACATCGCCTCGCTCGATCCCGGTGGCGTGGTGCCTGCCGACGGCGCCACGTGCCGGTTCAACCCCTGGCCGTTTCCGAGAGGGTAGCGACCTTGTGCGTGATAAAGGCCCACCGGTAAACATCTTTCACGCACAGGGCATAGCGGAGCGGCCATCGACGTTACATCGAGCGAGAAACGCATTCTGTCCCCGAGGAGATGTCATGGCGAGCGCCACCCAGCTGCCCCCGCTGGTCGAACCAGCCGCCGAGCTGAGCAAGGAGGAGGTCGCGCGCTACAGCCGCCACCTGATCATCCCCGATGTCGGGATGGACGGGCAGAAGCGCCTCAAGAACGCGAAGGTGCTCGTCATCGGCGCCGGGGGCCTGGGGTCGCCCGCGCTGCTCTACCTGGCCGCGGCAGGGGTCGGCACGCTGGGCATCGTGGACTTCGACGTCGTGGACGAGTCCAACCTGCAACGGCAGGTGATCCACGGACAGTCCGACATCGACAAGCCCAAAGCCGTCAGCGCCAAGGAGTCGATCGAGGAGATCAACCCCTTTGTCAACGTGGTACTACACCAGGTTCGTCTCGAGTCGGACAACGTGCTGGACATCTTTCGCGACTACGACCTGATCCTGGACGGCACGGACAACTTCGCCACCCGTTACCTGGTCAACGACGCGGCGGTGTTGGCAGGCAAGCCCTACATCTGGGGCTCCATTTACCGGTTCGAGGGGCAGGCCTCGGTGTTCTGGGAGGACGCCCCGAACGGATTGGGCTTGAACTACCGCGACCTGTACCCGGAGGCGCCGCCACCCGGCATGGTGCCGTCCTGCGCCGAGGGCGGCGTACTCGGTATCCTCTGTGCCTCGATCGGATCGATCATGGGCACCGAGGCGGTCAAGCTCATCATGGGCATCGGCGAGACTCTGCTGGGCCGCCTGATGGTTTACGACGCGCTGGAGATGACCTACCGCACGATCAAACTGCGCAAGGATCCGGACGCCACTAAGGTGACCGAGCTCATCGACTACGAGGCGTTCTGCGGAGTGGTCTCCGACGATGCGCGCGACGCCGCCGCGGACAGCACCATCACCGCACCCGAGCTCAAGGCCATGATCGACTCCGGCACGGAGTTCCAGCTGATCGACGTGCGCGAGCCCGTCGAGTGGGACATCGTCCGGATCCCCGGCGCCACCCTCATCCCCAAGGACCGCATCCTCTCCGGTGCTGCGCTTTCCGAGCTGCCGCACGACCGGCCGATCGTGTTGCACTGCAAGTCGGGCGCGCGCTCGGCCGAGGCATTGGCCGCCGTGAAGAAGGCAGGCTTCGCCGACGCGACGCACCTACAGGGCGGTGTGTTGGCTTGGGCCGCGCAGGTGGACCCGTCCCTGCCGACCTACTAGTAACCTGCCGCAGGTGAGTGCCACCGATCCCTCCGCCTTCGAACCCCCCGTGCACGTGCTGGCCACCTTCGGCCTGCGCACGGTGTCGCCGGAACCGTTGGGATCGGTGTGGAGCCGGGGCTGGCGCTGCGGTGACGTGGTGCTCAGCCCCGTCGCAGACCATGCGCGCGCGACGTGGTCGGCCGGGGTGCGTGAGGTCCTGAAGGTGGACGGCGTGCGGGTTGCGCGCCCGGTGCGGTCCACCGATGGCCGGTGGGTGGTCTCCGGATGGGCGGCCGATACGTTCCTGACCGGCGAGCCGGAGCCGCGCCACGACGAGGTGGTCGCGGTGTCCACCCGCCTGCACGTGGCGATGGCCGAGCTGAGCCGGCCCCGCTTCTTGGTCACCGCCTTGGCCAAACCCACCTCCGACGAGGTGTCGGGGGTGCTGACGGCGGCCGACGCCGCGGCGTGGGGTGAGGAGCCGGCGTCGACGATCACCCACGGCCGCGCCTTCACCGTGCTGGATGATCCCAGCAGCGGCGCGTTGTTTGCGGAGCTGGCGCAGGCGCGCATGCCGGTGCAGTCCCCATCCCAGCTGGTGCACGGCGACCTTTTCGGCACGGTGCTCTTCGCGGGCTCGGCCGCTCCCGGGGTCACCGAGCTCACCCCGTACTGGCGTCCAGCGCCATGGGCGTCGGGCGTGGCCGTGGTCGACGCACTCGCGTGGGGTGGCGCCGACGACGGTCTGCTGACCCGGTGGGCGCACCTGCCGGAGTGGCCGCAGATGTTGTTGCGGGCCTTACTGTTCCGCCTCGCCGTGCACGCACTGCACCCGCGGTCCACCCCGGAGGCGTTCGAGGGCCTGCAGTACGCAGCAGATCTGGTGCGC
>JALYVL010000410.1 GCA_030853285.1 Actinomycetota bacterium
CACCTGGGACGAGTTTGTGCGGCGCACCAACTTCGAGCTGGCCAACGAGTGGGGCAACCTGGTCAACCGCTCAATTTCCATGGCGCACAAGAACTTCGGCGCTGTCCCGACGCCGGGTACCCGCACAGAGCTGGACGTGGCGCTGCTCAAGAACGCCGAGGCCGCGTTCGGCACCGTGGGCGCGCTGCTGCAGCGCAGCCGCTTCAAGCAGGCCGCGGGCGAGGCGATGCGGGTGGTGACGCTGGCCAACCGCTACATCTCCGACACCGAGCCGTGGAAGCTCGCCAAGGCTGGGACCGATGAGGCCCGTGACCGCCAAGCCACCGTGCTGCACACCGCGCTGCAGGTCGTGTCCGACGCCAACGCGTTGCTCACCCCCTTCCTGCCGCACTCCGCGCAACAGGTGCACACCGCGCTCGGCGGGACCGGCACCTGGGCCGCGCAGCCGGAGATCCGCGAGGTCACCGACGACCTGGCCGCCGATCCCGTTGGCGTCGGACTGCCCGCCGAAGGTCACCCGTACCCGGTCATCATGGGCGAGTACGCGGCCGAACAGGCGCACTGGGCGCGGACCGAGATCACCGCAGGAACAGGACTGGCCAAACCGAGCCCGCTGTTCGCCAAGCTCGACCCGGGGCTGGGGGAGACCGGTCCGGAATGGGCGCCGATCAACTCGTGAAGCGTGTCCCGCCCCCTCCGGAACCCTTGCGCCCCTTGGTGGACGCGCACACCCACCTCGACGCCTGCGGGGCAACTGACGCAGCAGGGGTGCGGGCGATCGTGGACCGCGCCGAAGCGGTCGGCGTCGGGCAGGTGGTCACCGTGGCCGACGACCTCGCCTCTGCCCGCTGGGTGACCCGGGCCGCAGACGCCGACCCCAGGGTGTGGGCGGCCACCGCGCTGCACCCCACCCGGGCCAACATGCTGGACGACCACGCGCGCGCTGAGCTGGAGACCCTCGCCCAGCATCCTCGCGTGGTGGCGGTAGGGGAGACGGGCCTGGACCACTACTGGCCGGGCAAGCTCGACGGCTGCGCCACCCCAGCCGAGCAGGAAGAAGCCTTCCGCTGGCACATCGACCTGGCCAAGCGGGTCGGCAAACCGTTGATGATCCACGACCGGGACGCCCATGACGACGTGCTGCGCATCCTCACCGAGGAGGGCGCCCCTGGTCGAGTGATCTTCCACTGCTTCTCCGGGGACGCCGCGATGGCCCGGACCTGTGTGGACGCCGGTTACGTGCTGAGCTTCTCCGGCACGGTGAGCTTCCGCAACGCGCACGCGCTGCGCGAAGCCGCCCCGCTGGTGCCCGCCGAACAGCTGATGGTGGAGACCGACGCACCGTTCTTGGCCCCGCACCCACATCGAGGGGCCGCGAACGAGCCTTACTGTCTGCCCTACACGGTGCGAGCACTGGCGCAGTTGCGCAATCACGATCCGGAAGAACTGGCGAGAGCAACCACAGCCACCGCGCGGCGTGTGTACGCGTTGTGACGGCACAGCACGCCGCGCTGCTGGGGCCGGTGGAAATCCGGGCGCTGGCCGCCGAGCTGGGCGTCCGCCCCACCAAGACGTTGGGGCAGAACTTTGTGCACGACGCCAACACCGTGCGACGCATAGTGGCGAGCTCCGACGTGGGCGGCGCGGACGTGGTGCTCGAGGTGGGCCCGGGGCTGGGCTCGCTGACGCTCGGACTGCTCGAGCCGGCGGCAGCCGTCGTGGCGGTGGAGATCGACCCGGTGTTGGCGGACCGACTACCGCGCACCACGGCCGAGCGGGCGCCGACCCTCGCGCACAAGCTCACCGTGCTCGGCGCGGACGCGTTGCAGGTACGCGCCGAGGACTTCCGCAGCGCCCCCACCGCGTTGGTCGCCAACCTGCCCTACAACGTCGCCGTACCGGTGCTGCTGCATCTGTTCGCGGAGTTGCCGACGCTGCGCAGTGCGCTGGTGATGGTGCAGGCCGAGGTGGCCGACCGCCTCGCCGCCCCGCCCGGCAGCCGCACCTACGGGGTGCCCAGCGTCAAGGCCCGGTTCTACGGCACGGTCACGCGGGCGGGCGCGGTCCCTCGGGGGGTGTTCTGGCCGGTCCCCGGGGT
>JALYVL010000411.1 GCA_030853285.1 Actinomycetota bacterium
ACTGGCCGCCGGCTGCACAGTGGTGCTCAAGCCTTCGGAGTACGCGAGCTTCTCCGTGCTGCGGATGGTGGAGCTGCTGGTCGATGCCGGACTGCCCGAGGGTGTGGTCAACGTGGTGACCGGCCCGGGGGAGACAGTCGGCGAGGCGATGATCACCCATGACGCCGTGGACAAGATCAGTTTCACCGGCTCTCGGATGGTCGGGCAGCACATCGTCCGCGCGTCGGCCAGCACGCTCAAGCGGGTGTCGCTGGAGCTCGGCGGTAAGAGCCCCGCGATCGTCTTCCCCGACGCACCCAACATCACCATGGCCGGCATGACGACCATGGGCACACTCACCATGGGGCTGTCCGGTCAAGCCTGTATCGCGCACTCGCGGGCGCTCGTGCACCGCGACATTCTCGACGAGTTCCTGGCCGGCGCCCAGATGATGGCCGGTGCCATCACCTACGGCGACCCCTTCGACCCCGCGGTGCTGGCCGGCCCGCTGATCAACGACAAGCAAATGCAGCGCGTAATGGGCTACCTCGAGCGCGGCCAGTCCGAAGGTGGGCGCCTGGTCACCGGCGGCGCCAGGGCAGATGGCGTCGACGGCGAGCTGAGTGCGGGAAATTTCGTGCAGCCGACCATCTTCGCCGACGTCGACAACTCGTCGAGCCTCGCGCAGGAGGAGATCTTCGGACCGGTACTGGCCGTGGTGCCCTTCGAGACGGAGGAGGAAGCGATCCGACTTGCCAACGACACCGAGTACGGCCTCGGCGCCGGCGTCTACACCAGCGACGTGGGCCGGGCCATGCGAATGGCCAGGGCGGTACGCGCGGGGACGGTAGGTATCAATGGCTTCCAGATCGAACCGCACCTGCCGTTCGGCGGTTTCAAGCAGTCCGGCATGGGCCGCGAGGGCGGCCTGGCCGCCTTCGAGTCCTTCACCGAGCTGAAGACCGTGCTGCTCCCGCTGACCGACGAGGCGATGTGATGGGTGACCTGGAGGGCAAGGTCGCGATCATCACCGGTGGCGCGGCTGGCCAAGGTGTGGCGGCCGCCCGGAGGTTTGTCGAAGAAGGTGCCCGCGTGATCATCGCGGACATCGCCGACGAGCAGGGCCAGGCGCTGGCGGTGGAGCTGGGCGAGGCCGCCTACTACCGGCACCTGGACGTGTCCAACGAGGATGACTGGTCGAGAGTGGTCGAGGAGGCCGTGCAGGACCTCGGGGGAGTGGACGTGCTGGTGAACAACGCCGGCATCTTGTTCTTCTCCGCCTTGGCCGACACCACCCTCGAGCAGTATGAGCGGGTCATCCGCATCAACCAGATCGGCACTTTCCTGGGGATGCGCTCGGTGGTCAAGCCGATGATCGCGGGCGGCGGTGGCTCCATCATCAACACCTCCTCCATCGAGGGGCTGGCCGCCGTACCGATGCTCGTCGCCTACAGCTCCAGCAAGTTCGCCATCCGTGGGATGACCAAGGTCGCGGCGATGGAGCTGGGCCCCAAGGGTATTCGGGTCAACTCGGTGCACCCGGGAATGATCGAGACCAAGATGGTGTCCAACGCGGCGGGTGGGGTCGAGGTCGACCTCACGCCGGCGGGACGCAAGGTGGCGTTACGGCGGATGGGTCAGCCGGAGGAGATCGCGGAGCTGCTGGTTTTCTTGGCCAGCGACAAGAGCTCCTACTGCACCGGTGCGGAGTTCATCGCCGACGGTGGTGCCACGGCGACCCACGCCTTCAACTTCGCCGAGTAGCCGCGCTCCGATGCCTGACGTGAGCGTCAGGCATCGGAGTTGGCTGCGTCCTCGGCCAGGTCGGGGCGGCCGAGTGCGGTGAGAAACGACCGCGCCCACCGGCTGACGTCAAAGGTCATCACCTGCCGCCGCATCGCCCGCATCCGCTGGCGCTGCTCGTCCTCGGGCGCCTCGATGGCGCGGACCATCGCGTCCTTCACACCGTCGAGGTCGTGCGGGTTGACCAGGTAGGCGGAGCGAAGCTCGGCAGCGGCGCCCGCGAACTCGCTGAGGACCAGTGCACCACCGTTGTCGCCGCGGCACGCCACGTACTCCTTGGCCACCAGGTTCATGCCGTCGCGCAGCGGGGTGACC
>JALYVL010000412.1 GCA_030853285.1 Actinomycetota bacterium
CCGATGAGCAGTGCTCCGGAGGCCACCTCGGCACCGTCGAGCACCAAGGACTCACCGCGGTGCCCCGACAGTGCAGCCGAAGGGGCGATGCCGCGCACGAGATCGGCGGACCCGCGGACGAAATCCTCTGGGGTGCCCATGTCGCGCCAGTACGCGGCGTCCACATGCCCTTGCAGCAGGCAGCCGGAGTTGAGCAGTCCGGGGAACACTTCGCGCTCCACCGATACCGCGCGACCCAGCGGGATGGTGTCGATCACCTCGCGGCGGAACACGTAGCAGCCGGCGTTGATCTGGTCGGTCGGCGGGTCCTGCGTCTTCTCCAGAAACGCCGTCACCCGCCCGTTCGGGTCGGTGGGGACGCATCCGAATGCTCGCGGGTCGGACACCCGAACCAGGTGCAGCGTCACGTCGGCTTCGCTTGCGGCGTGTGTGTGCAGCACCGCGTTGAGGTCGGTGCCCCCGAGGACGTCGCCGTTGAAGACCATCGCCGTGTCGTAACGCAACGCGGGGGCCACGTTGCGGATGCCGCCGCCCGTGCCCAGCGGTACCTCCTCGTAGACGTAGTCGATCTCCAGGCCCATGGACGAACCGTCACCGAAGTACTCGGCGAACACATCGGCCTTAAAGGAGGTACCGAGCACCACGTGCCGCATCCCCGCGGCCTCGATACGTGAGAGCAGGTGGGCCAGAAAGGGCAGCCCGGCGGTGTGCAACATCGGTTTCGGGGCGGACATTGTCAACGGCCGCAGCCGGGTCCCCTTGCCGCCCACCAGGACAACGGCGTCGGTCTGCTGCGGCGTCATTCCGGTCCCTTCGGGTCGGTAGCTGGTGCGCCCCCTGCGGCGCGTCGCGCAGGCGTAGTTCGCTCGAGGACACTACTGTGCTGCTCGGTAGGCATGAGGAGGCGAGCGTGGCGTACGAGCTGAACCGAGTGCGGAACCTGGGCTACGACCTGCGCAGAAACGCCGACGACGTGCTGGCCCGCGCCCGAACCCGCGACCGCAGAGTGATCACCCTGGACACCGCGGGCTCGCCGGCCGATTCCGCCGTCACCGTGGTGCTGCCCCGCTACCGGGTGACGGCGGCCGACCCGCACGCTGCCGACCCCGACTCCACCCAGAACCTGCGGGCTGCCGTCGCCCGCGGCGAGCGCCGCTAACGCGACACCCAGCGGTTGCGGGCGACCAGCGCGAGCTTGAGACCTCCGCGCAGCGGTGCGGCGTACCACTGCGGGTGCCGAGAAGCCTGGAAGCGGTACGCGCTGTCATGGTGCGCGGTGAGCATCGCCTTCGGCGAGCGATCCGCTGCGTGCCCCTGGGCGTGGGTCACCGCCGCGGAGGTCACGTAGACGTTGTGCCACCCTGCGCGCGCGAGCCGATCGCCGAGGTCGACGTCTTCGAAGTACATGAAGTAGCGCGAGTCGAAGCCACCGATTGCCTCGAAGGCGCTACGTCGCAACAACAAGCACGATCCAGACAGCCAGCCCGCTGCGCGCTCGCCCGGTTGCTCCTCCGGCCTGCGATAGCGCCTACTCCAGGGGTTGGCGGGCCACACACCGCCCAACAGCGCATGCCCACTGCCCGCGAGCAACCTCGGCACCTCCCGTGCGGAGGGGTACACGCTGCCGTCGGGCTCCCGGATGAGCGGTCCGAGCGCTGCGGCCCGCGGCCACCGCCGCGCGGCGGCAAGCAACTCGTCCACCGAGCCGGGCAGGAACTCGACGTCGGGGTTGGCGACCAGGATCCAGTCGTAGTCCGTGGGCAGCTCCGCGACACCCCGGTTGGCTGCCGCGCCGTAACCGATGTTTCCCCCGGTGTGCAGCAGCTGGACCTGCTCGTGCCACTCGGCGGCGGCCTCCGGGGCACCATCGGTGGAACCGTTGTCCGCCAGCACAACCGGCGGATGTTGGGTGGTGGCGGCGGCGAGGCTGCGCAGGAAGTGTTCCAGGTGCTCGCCCGGCGAATACGTCACCGTCACCACTGCCAACCGCTGCGTCACGGGGGGAGGCTACCGTGCGCGGTCTTATAGGCTCTGCGCCCGAGAGATATTGACAGCACTGGCCGAGGGGGCGCAGGTGACGACCGCACCA
>JALYVL010000413.1 GCA_030853285.1 Actinomycetota bacterium
ATTCAGAAGCCCGTTCGGGCCCATCAGCTCCACGCCCTGCTCCTTCGCCTGAGCCAGGAGCTGCTCGGCCAACTGCTTCTGATCCACCACGGTCGCTGCCATGGAATCCAGTGTTTCGGTCATGATCAATCCTTCCCACCAAGCTGGGCTCGGCGTGTCGAACCAAGGAACAGATCAACCGTTATTCGGACAGTCCCTACTGACACAGTTCGTGCTGAAGGTCTAGACATGGCGGGACAGGTTGTCGGGTACGCGCGTGAGCAGCGTCGCTGCTGGCGGCCTAGGTGGGATGCCAGTATCGGCGGCCTCAGCCCGTGGCCGGCGGAAACTGCCGACGCTGACGGAACCCCGACCGTCCCGCGGTCGCGTGGGAGAGGATGGGCGGGTGAGTACTTCAGCGGGGTCTGGCGTTGTGGAGCCTGTGGGGTACGCCGAGCTGCTGGAGCAGGTCAAGGTTCGGGTCCGGACGTCGCGGGTGCAGGCGGCGCGGGCGGTGAACACCGAGCTGGTCGGCCTGTACTGGCAGATCGGCCGGTTGATCTTGGACCGGCAGGAGTCGGAGGGGTGGGGGAGCAAGGTCATCGGCCGCCTCGCTGCCGATCTGCGGGCGGAGTTCCCTGGGATGCGTGGGTTGTCGCAGCGGAGCCTGGTCTACATGCGGACCTTCGCCGCTGCGGTCGAGGCGCCAATTGCGCAGCAGCCTGCTGCGCAATTGCCCTGGGGGCACATCATGGTGCTGCTGGATAAGGTCACCGATCCCGAGGCCCGGCAGTGGTACGCCGCGCAGTCGGTTGAGCACGGGTGGTCGCGGGCGGTGTTGACCCATCACATCGCGACGAACCGGCACGTACGGGTAGGTGCGGCACCCAACAACTTCCCGACCAGCCTGGCGGTGGGGGAGTCTGATCTGGCGCGGGAGATCGTCCAGGACCCCTACGACTTGGACTTTCTGGCTCTGGACCCCGGATACACCGAGCGGGAGCTGGAGGACGCTCTGGTGGCGCGGATGACGCACTTTTTCACCGAGCTCGGTGACGGGTTCGCATTTGTGGGACGGCAGTACCGACTGCCGGTGGGGGAGCAGGAGTTCTTCATCGACCTGCTGTTCTTTCATCTTGGGTTGCGCCGCTACATCGTGTTCGAACTGAAGGCCGGCCGGGTCGAGCCCGGACACCTGGGCACGCTCAACTTCTACGTCAACGCCGTCGATGACCTGCTGCGGCGCCCTGAGCATGGAGATGGCTCGACCATCGGCATCCTGTTGGCCGCTGACCGTGACGACGTCGTGGTCGAGTACGCACTACGAGGTTTCGAGACACCGCTGGCGGTGAGCACCTACACCACCCACCGGGCCCTGCCTGAAGAGGTTCGCCCCGCCTTACCTAGCCCCGACGAGCTCGCCGAGGTCATCCGGGACGTCCAACGCCACCACCTTCCTGAAACCTGAACACAACACCACCCGGCCCGAGATTGGCCCCCCGGCAGCACCGGCGGTCGGTGCAGGAGGAACGTTATGCGAGGAGAACCGATGAACCACGGCTGCGCCCGCACCTGGGTACGCACCCGTCGGTCGGCCGTGCTCGCGGCCCTGACCTTGCTCCCCGTCGGGTGCGGCGCAACCGGCTCGCCGGTAGACACCACCACCGCCGCGTCCACGACCACGGCAACAGCCACAGGTGCTTCGGTGACATCTGCGGCGCCAGCGTCCACCTCGGTCACACCCCAGGGTGGCCTGCTGGCTACCGACCCGCCGCACAACGCGGTCCAAGCTTTCCCTGCCGCGGGAAGTTGCCACGCACGGCGAGGAGCCAACGGCGTATTACCGGATGTGGCCTGCACACCGGGGGCCGTCGACCCTCACGTCACGGACGCCACGCTGGAGAGCACGGTGTGCCGACGCGGTGGCTACACCTCGACCGTCCGACCACCTACGAGCGTCACCAACAGTGAAAAGCGTCTGGCCCAGACCGCCTACGGGCAGAGTGACGGGCCCTCGGCGTACGAGTTCGACCACCTGGTGCCCCTCGAGTTGGGGGGCACTCCCAACAGTGCGGCGAACCTCTGGCCCGAGCCGGGATCCT
>JALYVL010000036.1 GCA_030853285.1 Actinomycetota bacterium
TCCATCTCGTGCGGCAGCCCCATACCCGCCATCAGCTCGGCCGAGCGCGGGCCCTGCACCGCGAGCACCCCGAAGTCGGTGTGGCGCTCGTGCACGCGCACCCCGCTCGGCGCGGCTGCCGCCAGCGCGGCGCACACTGCAGCGGTGTTGGCCGCGTTGGGCACCAAAAACACCTCGCCCGGGGAAACCAGGTAGGCGATGAGGTCGTCGATCACGCCCCCGTCGGGCGTACAACACAGGGTGTACTGGGCCTGGCCCGGGGCGATGCGCTGGAGGTCGTTGCTCAGACACCGATTGACGAACTCCGCGGCGCCGAACCCGGTCACGGTGGCCTTGCCCAGGTGGCTGACGTCGAAGATCCCGACGCTTTCGCGAACGCTGGTGTGCTCGGCGATGACCCCGGCGTAGGCCACCGGCATCTCCCAGCCGCCGAAAGAGGCAAAGGTGGCGCCGAGGGCGTCATGTCGGTTGCGCATCGGACTTTGACGTAACTCGTTCGACGGTGCGGTCACCTCCCGACGGTATCGCGGAAGTCCCTGCTGCCGAGCCGATAGCATCGAGAATCAGATCGAGCCGACAACCGTGGGAGTCAACGTCGTGAGTGCGCAGCCAGCCAGGATCACCCCCGACCACCCCGAGCTGAGCCTCACCGACGCGGTGTCCGGTGCCGTCGAGGTCCTCGTCGTTGGCGTCGTGAAAGGACCCGATGGACCGGTGCTGATCGGTGGTGACGTCCTTGCCGGTACGGACCTGTTTGCCGGGCTGAGCTCCCTCGGGGCGACCGGGGCGGCGGGCGAGGTGACCAAGGTGCTCACCCGTGGTGCGCTGGGTGCAGGCACGGTGCTGGCCGTCGGGGTCGGCGCTACGGAAGGTGGTGCTCCCACCGGCGAGCAGGTACGACGGGCCGCAGGCACGGCCGCCCGCGCGCTGGCCGGAACCGGGCACGCCGCCACCACTCTGTCCACTGTGGACCTGGCGGCCACCGTAGAGGGCACCATGCTCGGCAGTTACGCCTTCACCACCTACCGCTCGGCAGTAGGTAAAGCGCCGCTCACCCGGATGGACCTGCTCGTACCCGATGCCAAGTCCTCCGCTGCCCAAGGCGCGTTGAACCGATCAGTCGCCATCGGCACGGCGGTGGCTACGGCGCGGGAACTGGTCAACACGCCACCCAACGACCTGTTCCCCGCCTCCTTCGCCGAGCGGGCCACAGCGCTGGGCAAAGCGGCAGGCCTCAAGGTCGAGGTGCTGGACGAGAAGGCACTGGCCAAAGGCGGCTACGGCGGCATCCTCGGCGTTGGCCTGGGGTCCGCGCGGCCGCCACGGCTGGTGCGCATGTCCTATGTCGCCGATGGAGCGAAGAACTCGGTGGCGCTGGTCGGCAAGGGCGTCACCTTCGACACCGGCGGCATCTCGATCAAGCCGGCGGCCGGCATGGAGGCGATGACCTCCGACATGGCCGGAGCCGCCGCCGTGGTGGCCACCGTGGTGCTCGCGGCCACGCTGAAGCTGCCGGTCAGCGTCACCGCGACCGTCCCGATGGCGGAGAACATGCCCTCGGGAACTGCCCAGCGCCCTGGCGACGTGCTCACTCAGTACGGCGGCACCACCGTAGAGGTGCTGAACACGGACGCCGAGGGACGGCTGATTCTGGCCGACGCCATCGTGCGCGCCTGCGAGGACGCACCGGACTACCTGATCGACACAGCCACCCTCACCGGCGCGCAAATTGTCGCGCTGGGCAACCGCACGCCAGGGGTGATGGGTACCGACGCCTTCCGCGACCGAGTGGCCGCCCTGTCCCAACTCGTCGGTGAGGGCGGCTGGCCCATGCCGCTGCCGGAGGAGCTCCGGGCCGATCTCGACTCCCCCATCGCCGACCTGGCGAACATCACCGGCAACCGGTGGGCGGGGATGCTCGCGGCCGCGGTGTTCCTGCAGGAGTTCGTAGCCGAGAACGTGCAGTGGGCGCACATCGACGTGGCTGGACCCGCGTACAACACCGGCTCGCCGCAGGGCTACACCGGCAAGGGCGGGACCGGGGTACCCGTGCGCACCATGCTGGCCGTGCTCGAGGACATCGCCGCCCACGGCTGAGTCCGGCTTTCCCACGGGCATTCACAGCCCGGAGCGACGCTCCCGATCGCGCAGTATCCGGGCACGCGCGTCGTGGTCGCGCATCCGCTGCGGGTAGCCCACCTTGTGCACGTCGTACACCGGGATCTCCAAGTCCTTGCCCAGCCGACGGACGCCACGCTCGCCGTCGATCCGGCGCCGGGTCCACTCCCCGTCGTGCGCCACCAGCACCACCGTCAGCCCGGTGACCGCGGTCGTCGGCTCCACGTAGGCCTCTACGCCGCGACGCGCCGCCGTCCACTCCCGGAGGTGGCGCGCATCGTCGGAGCTCGCAATGCGTACGGTGCCCGCCTTCGGACGTCGCGTGAACCGGTTGACAAGCCCCACGGTGGTCGCTCCCTGCACGTCGTGACATGACGCCGTCGATGGTGCCACTGCGTCGGAGTGACTCGCGTCGCTACCGACTCGGGTGACCCTCAGCACCCGATGGTCGCCGAGAAGTGGAAGGATGACCAAAGACCTGCTGAGTGACACGTCTCGTCGGCGGCAAGCCGCACCCATCCCAGTGCGCGAGCAGTCCGATCGACAGCGACGATGAAGAGGAGATGACGTTGAGCGAAACCACCGACCTGGTGATCCTCGGCGGCGGTTCCGGCGGATATGCGTGCGCACTGCGTGCCGCGCAGCTGGGCCTGACCGTCACGATGATCGAGAACGACAAGGTGGGCGGTACCTGCCTGCACTATGGCTGCATTCCCACCAAGGCACTGCTGCATGCCGCCGAGGTTGCCGACTCGGCGCGCGACGGCGAGAGCATCGGCGTCAACAGCACGCTGTCAGGCATCGACATGAACGGCGTCAACAAGTATAAGGACGGCGTCGTCGCCAAGCTCTACAAGGGACTGCAGGGCCTGGTCAAGTCCCGCAAGATCACCGTCGTCGAGGGCACCGGCCGTCTTGTCGGCGACAAGACGGTGGAGGTCGACGGCGAGCGCTACACCGCGAGCAAAGCGGTCGTGCTGGCCACCGGCTCCTACGCCCGCTCGCTGCCGGACCTGAAGATCGGCGGCCGGGTCATCACCAGCGACCAAGCGCTGACCTTGGATTACGTCCCCGAGCGGGTCGTCGTCCTCGGCGGCGGGGTGATCGGCGTCGAGTTCGCCAGCGTATGGCGCTCCTTCGGGGCCGAAGTCACCATCGTGGAGGCGCTGCCGCGGCTGGCCCCGCTCGAGGACGAGTGGTCGTCCAAGCAGCTCGAACGGGCCTTCCGCAAGCGCGGCATCACCTTCAAGACCGGGGTGAAGTTCTCCGGGGTTGAGCAGACCGACTCCGGGGTGAAGGTCATCCTGGAGCAGGGCGACCCGATCGAGGCAGACCTGTTGCTCGTCGCAGTCGGACGCGGCCCGCGCACCACCGACGTCGGCTTCGAGGAAGCCGGTATCGAGATGGACCGCGGGTTCGTGCTGACCAACGAGCAGCTGCAGACCAATGTGGACGGTGTATACGCCGTTGGTGACATCGTTCCCGGGCTGCAGCTCGCACACCGTGGCTTCGGCCAGGGCATCTTCCTGGCCGAGCAGCTGGCCGGGCTCAACCCCCCGCCGATCGACGAAACGGGCATCCCGAAGGTCACCTACTGCAACCCCGAGATCGCTTCGGTCGGGCTCACCGAGGCACAGGCAAAGGAAAAGCACGGCGAGGTCAGCACCGTGGTCTACGACCTCGCGGGAAACGGCAAGAGCCAGATCCTCAAGACCGCCGGTGGCATCAAGTTGGTGCGGGTCGGCGGCAAGGACGAACAAGGTCCGGTCGTCGGAATCCACATGGTCGGTGAACGCGTCGGCGAGCTAGTCGGGGAGGCGCAGCTGGTCTACAACTGGGAGGCCTACGCCGACGATGTCGCCCAGCTGATCCATGCCCACCCCACGCAGACGGAGGCTTTCGGCGAGGCCACCCTGGCCCTGGCCGGCAAACCTCTGCACGCGCACGGCTAGACCCTTTCGCTCCGATCCGCTACGACTGACGAGGAGTCAGACGACATGGCCTTCTCCGTCCAGATGCCCGAACTTGGTGAGAGCGTCACCGAGGGCACCGTCACCCGCTGGCTCAAGCAGGAGGGTGACACCGTCGCCGTCGACGAGCCCTTGCTGGAGGTGTCTACCGACAAGGTGGATACCGAGATCCCCTCCCCCGCCGCCGGCGTGCTGCAGAAGATTGTGGCGGCAGAGGACGAGACCGTCGAGATCGGTGCCGAGCTCGCCGTGATCGGGGACGAAGCGGACGGAGACGGCGGCGACAGCGGGTCCACCGACGGGTCCGCCGACGCCGACGAGCACGCGGATGAGCCAGAGCCGGAGCCCGAACCGGAGGCCCCCGCCGAGGAGAAGGCGCCGAAAGCTGACGCCAAGCCGAAGAAGAGCAGCGGCGCGGGCACCGAGGTCACCATGCCCGAGCTGGGCGAGAGCGTCACCGAGGGCACCGTCACCCGCTGGCTCAAGCAGGTCGGCGACGAGGTCGAGGTGGACGAGCCCCTCCTGGAGGTCTCCACCGACAAGGTCGACACCGAGATCCCTTCCCCGGTAGCGGGCACGCTGCTCGAACAGTCGGCCGCCGAGGACGACACCGTTGAGGTCGGTGGAGTGCTGGCCAAGATCGGCGCGGCTGAGGATGCATCCGACGAGAACGAGCCATCCGGTGCCGACTCCGGCGAGGGCGAGACGCCGTTGGAGGAGGAAGCCGACAAGGACGAGCAGGCCCGCGAGCAAGCAGCGGAGAAAGAATCCGCCGAGCCCGAGCCCGAGCCCGAGCCGGAGCCGGAGCCGGAGGAGAAGCCCGCTCCGAAAGCGGCCTCGTCGTCCCCGAGCTCGGCCCAGCAGGGTAAGCACCGCAATCGTGAGGCGGAGTCCGCGGCGAGCGCCGCGCCCTACGTGACACCACTGGTGCGCAAGCTCGCCGGCCAAAAGGGCGTTGATCTGGACGCCCTCACCGGTACAGGTGTCGGCGGACGCATCCGCAAGCAGGACGTGTTGGCCGCTGCCGAAACGCAGGCGACCGAGGCCAAGGCCGCCGAAGCCAAGAGCACCGACTCCGAGATAACCGCACCGCGGTCGGCGCCTGCGGCCAGGACAGGCCCAGCGGCAGGCGTGCGCCCCGAGCTGGCGGCACTGCGTGGAACGACGCAGAAGGCCAGCAGGATCCGCCAGATCACGGCGACCAAGACGCGCGAGTCGCTGCAGAATTCGGCGCAGCTCACGCAGACCTTCGAGGTCGACATGTCCCGCATCGCGGCGCTTCGCACCCGGGCCAAGTCGTCCTTCGCCAGTCAGGAGGGTGTGAACCTGACCTTCCTGCCGTTCTTCGCCAAAGCGGTGGTCGAGGCGCTCAAGGCGCACCCCAACGTCAACGCCTCCTACAACGAGGAGTCCAAAGAGATCACCTACCACGGCGCCGCGCACCTGGCCATCGCCGTGGACACCCCCCAGGGGCTGCTCTCGCCGGTCATCCACAACGCCGGCGACCTGTCCTTGGCGGGCCTGGCCCGCGCGATCGCCGATCTGGCCGACCGCACCCGCAACAACAAGCTGAAGCCGGACGAGCTGTCCGGTGGCACGTTCACCCTGACCAACATCGGCAGCCAGGGCGCGTTGTTCGACACCCCGATCCTGGTGCCGCCCCAGGCCGCCATGCTGGGTACCGGGGCCATCGTCAAGCGACCCGTGGTGGTCACCGACGAGCTGGGCAACGACTCGCTGACCATCCGGTCGATGTGCTACCTGCCGTTGACCTACGATCACCGCCTCATCGACGGTGCCGACGCCGGACGCTTCCTCACCACTGTGAAGCAGCGGCTGCAGGAGGCGGCCTTCGCTGCCGACCTCGGGTTGTAGCCCGCAGTGCGGATGGTGGTGGCCGGAGCCTCCGGCCTGATCGGAACGGCGCTCGTCTCGGCGCTGCGGGCGAAAGACCACGAGGTGCTGCGTTTGGTTCGGCGCCCACCTACGGCGCAGGACGAACGCCAGTGGGACCCGGCGGCCGGGGCGCTCGACGACACCGTGTTGAGCGGGGCCGATGCCGTGGTGAACCTGGGCGGGGTGGGTATCGGCGACCACCGCTGG
This sequence comes from Actinomycetota bacterium, assembly GCA_030853285.1. Lineage (GTDB taxonomy): Bacteria > Actinomycetota > Actinomycetes > Mycobacteriales > Mycobacteriaceae > X156. Next base: position 6,192 of record JALYVL010000036.1, read on the forward strand.
TCGGGGTCGTACAAGCAACAGGTGCGCGACTCTCGGCTGGCCCCCACCGAGGTGCTGGCCGCCGCGGTGGCGCGCCACGGCGTGCCCAGCTTCCTGAGCGCCAGCGCCGTCGGCTATTACGGCGATACCGGTCCGCGTGAGGTCACCGAGACCTCGGGCCCGGGAACCGGCTTCTTGGCGCAGGTGTGCACCGACTGGGAGGCAGCGACGGGCGCGGCAACAGGTGCGCGGGTGGTGCTGCTCCGCACCGGGCTGGTGCTCTCGCCCACGGGGGGGCTGCTGAGCAAGCTAAAGCCTCTGTACCGCTTGGGTTTGGGCGGACGGTTGGGTGACGGGCAGCAGTACTACCCGTGGATCTCCCTCGAGGACGAGGTGGGCGCGATCATCTTTCTGATCGAGCACCCTGAGGTCGCCGGCCCGGTGAACCTGACCGGTCCTGCGCCGGTGACGAACGCCGAATTCAACCGGGCCCTGGGTGCAGCACTGCACCGACCGGCACCGTGGGTGGTGCCCGGCTTCGCAATCACGGCGCTGATCGGCGAATTCGGGCAAGAAGGCGTCTTGGCGGGCCAGCGCGCCATGCCTGCCGTGCTCCAGAAAGCCGGCTTCACCTTCCGTCATTGCACTGTGGACGACGCTGTGCGCGCGGCGCTCGCATGACGACGCGGGCGTAGCGTGCAGAGCATGATTGGTTCAGCGCGTGCCAGTCGCGAGCCGGTACGCGTCGTCGAGCACGGTCTGCTCGACTATGCGCAGGCGTGGGCCATCCAACGGGGCCACGCTCACGCGAGGGCGGAGGGCACCGAGCCGGACACGCTGATGCTGCTCGAGCATCCGGCCGTCTACACCGCGGGCAGGCGCACCACCGACGCCGAGCGCCCCGCCGACGGCACCCCGGTTATCGACGTCGACCGCGGCGGCAAGATCACCTGGCACGGGCCGGGTCAGCTCGTCGGCTACCCCATTACCGGCCTTGCCCAACCGATGGACGTCGTGGACTATGTACGTCGGCTGGAGCAGGCGCTCATCACGGTGTGCGACACCATGGGGGTGGTGACGGGACGGGTCGACGGACGCTCCGGGGTCTGGTTGGCCGCCGGCGACGGTCGCCCGGAACGCAAAATCGCGGCGATCGGAGTCCGGGTGCAGCGCGGCGTGACGCTGCACGGCTTCGCGTTGAACTGCAACCCCGACCTGTCCGGCTTCGACAGCATCATTCCGTGCGGGATCGTCGATGCCGGGGTCAGCTCACTCAGCGTCGAGCTGGGCCGCGACGTCACGACGACTGAGGTGCGCGAGGTGGTCACCGTGTGCATCCTCGACGCGCTGGACGGACGCCTACCGGTCACCGACCGCGCCCTCGTCCGTGAGCCGGTATCGGTCCCCGGATTGCACCTGCATCTGGCGGTACCCAGCGCGGGGTAGCGCGAACCTTGCCGCGTAGACCGGCATGACGTCACGGATGAGGACAGCGGCTGGGCCGGTAGGTGTCGTACCGCCCCCGCCGCTCAGACCAAGTGGTATTCGGTCGTTGATTCCGCAGCTCCGCTGTGGAAGGCCTAGTTGCCGTTTCGGTTCTGGAATTGGGTATTGCACTGGTCAACGGCGGTCTGGTTTCCGTTCGCGTTGTTGATGCAGTTCACCAGGTCGCTACCGCCACTGCCGAAGAAAATTGCAGCGCCGGCCACGACCAGCACGATGGACAACACCAAGCCGACCGCACCGGTGATGATGCCCGCGAGGGCCACCCCGCCGTTGGTGGCCTGACCCTTCTTGGCGCGTGAACGGCCGACGAAGCCGAGCACGATCGCGATGAGTCCCAGCACAACCCGCCGACGACCGTGATCGACGCGACGATCGCGAGCACGCCGACCACAAGTGCGGCAATGCCGAGTCCGTTGCGTGGCGCACCCGCGGATTGCCCGGCGGCGGCGCTGCCATAACCGGAGGAAGGTTCGCTTGACGGGTCGGGAGGAGGCATCGGCCCCGATGAGGAAGTCATGATCGCTCCATAACGTAGCGGTTGCAC
>JALYVL010000037.1 GCA_030853285.1 Actinomycetota bacterium
GTCTCGGGGCGGCCGGCACGATGCGCGCTGCGAGGCGCCCGGAAACGGTGATCTCGATCTCCTCGCCTCCCTCGACCCGACGTACGAGCGCAGATGCATCCTGTCGCAGCTCGCGCAGTCCCACGGTTTCCATATATCGATTGTAGCACCTGTGCTATGAATCTCCCGATGCAAGAACCAGGCCGGTAGACAGCCCAAGTCTTCGACGTGTCGGTGGTGGTGCATAGGTTCGTGGCTATGGACCTTGGGTCGTCGGCCGCGCGATTGCCGAGCTGCTGGCCGCCGAAGGCTGCACGGTCGTGGTGCACGGTCGCGATCCAGACGCGGCGGACCAGGTTGCGGAATCAGTCCGACGGAGGCCAGGCCTCGACGTTGCTCGGTGATCTGGCCATCACTGAGCAGGCCGAACACGTCTGCGCGGCGGCGGCGTTGCTGGGTGTCGATGTGCTGGTCAACAACGCCGGCCCATTCAGCGAGCACACCTGGTCCGACGCCGACCCGACGGACTGGGCCAATGCGTTTCAGAGCAACGTCGTCTCCGCCGTGCGCATGATCCAAGCGCTCACGCCGGCCATGCGACACACGGGCTGGGACGCACTCGAACCTCGGTCACCGCCGACTACGCACCTAACCCCGTCGGGCGGCTGGGCCGTCCTGACGACATCGCCAGTGCGGTCGCCTACCTCGCTAGCCCGCACGCCGACTACATCAACGGCGTCAACCTCCGCGTCGACGGCGGCATCACCGGCACCACATGACCGGATACGGATCGTTATCCGGAGACGTCGGTCCTACCGTCGAATAACTGGCGCACTCCTGCGGACAGGCCCACCCCATCGTCGCGCCACGATCGGTTTGGTCTCGCCGCGCTGACCGGTGTGCAACTGCCTGCCTACTCTCGGTCACTTGCGCGATGTCTGGCCGAAATCCACTATCCCGATTGATCACTATTGGTCCGATCAGGACTACCCTCTGACCAGCAGTGACGCGAGGGTTGGTGGCGACTATGTCCGGTCGGTTCGATCCTGTCCGTACCTCGCTCGGGGAGGCGTTGTGTACGCCGGTTTGGCCTGCCAACGTGCCTGCGCAGCGAGTGGCGTTCGCTCCGCCGATCTCGGCCGTCGATATGCCCGCGTCCGCTCAGCGCATGGCTTTGGGTCACGCTGTGCGCCGCCGAGCCGGGGAAGTGGCCGCGGCGGTCGTCGCGAGTTGGTCCGAGCGGCGGACACCCTCCGACATCCCCGATGCCGACGTAATCGCGGTCATCACCCAGACCTGTTCGCTCGGGACCGAGTTGGTCGGGCGATATCTGGAGACAGGCGAAGGAGCGACGCCGGAGGAGGCGAAAACGCTCGCCGACAGTGGCAAACTCACGATGGCGCATGCGTTCCCGCTGGCCGACGTCACCAAGAACTATTTCACCTGGCGTGATGTCACCGTCCGCGTGTTGCTGGAGGAAGGCCAATGCCTCGGTGTGGCCAGGAGTGTGCTCACCGAGGCGGCCGGCGTCACCAACTTCCTGGGCGACGCCAGCCACGTCCGGATGGCCAGCCGGTTCGACGATGAGCGGCGCGAGTTGCAGGAGCAGCTGGACCGGGTGCACGCGAAACTCACCCACCTCGCCCTGCACGACCCGTTGACCGGGTTGCCCAACCGCACCCTGCTGCTGGACCGTCTTGCCCACGCCATGGGCCAGCTCGCCCGCAGCCGGCGATCGGTGACTGTGTTGTACCTGGACTTGGACGACTTCAAAGCCGTCAACGACCGCTTCGGACACACGGTCGGCGACCGTGTGTTGGTGGCCGTGGCCGAGCGCCTCGCTGAGTTGATGCGCCCCTCCGACACCGTCGCCCGACTCGGTGGCGACGAGTTCGTTGTCCTCTGCGAGGACCTCGACGGTAGCGAAGCAGAACTTGCTTCTCTGACCGAACGCATCCGGGATGGTGTTGCCGGTATCAGCTCACCCTGGCACGACGCCATGGTGTCCGTCAGTATCGGCGTCGCGATCGCCCACGCAGGAACCGATCCCGAGCACATTATTAACCAAGCCGACCTGGCGATGTATGCCGCCAAACGGCCAGACCAAAAGCCCTTCACTCACGTATTGCCCTAAACGGCCAGCGGGACGTGCAAAACGTCGACCACCCCGAGAGGATTCTCCATGAGCGCGCTTCCCCTGATCGAGCCCGTGACCGAGCCGAGTGCGCCACGACCGCCGCTGCCGCCCTTCGACGAGGCCGGTGCACGAAGCAAGGTGCAGTCTGCCGAGGACGCCTGGAACACCCGCGACCCCGCCAAGGTCGCGGCGGCCTATACCCCGGACTCCGTCTGGCGCAACCGCACCGATTTCATCACTGGGCGTGCGGAGATCGTCGCGTTCCTCACCAACAAGTGGCAGCGCGAGCAGGATTACGCCCTGCGCAAGAGCCTCTGGGGTTTCCGTCGAAATCGAATTGCGGTGCGGTTCCAGTACGAGTGGCACGACGACGCCGGGCAATGGTGGCGAAGTTACGGCAACGAGAACTGGGAGTTCGACGCCATGGGCTACATGAACCGCCGCGAAGCCAGTATCAATGATCTTCCCATTGCCGCAGCCGACCGCCGCATCTTCGGCCCACGCCCAGCTGCGGAGCACGACCAGGAACTACCGCTGCAGTAGCGACCGGAAACTGCGCACCGACGGAGACGCTGAGGCTCGAACGGACGCGTGGTGACCCAACCGCGCATCCCTCCCGGACTGGAGGGCGAACCAGATGAGCGGAATCTGCAAGGGCAACCGGATCCAGTCGAGCACCGTGGTCGTGAGGTTGTCGCCCTGTTGGGCGGTGATGGCACTCTGCAGGTTAGCCGGCCAGATGATCACCAGCAGCACGGCGGCGGAAATCCCCGCCCACCTGTCCCGGCGCCACAGCCCCACGGCGCAGATCAGCTCGGCCACGCCGCTGGCGTAGACCAACGCGGTAGGCCAGGGCAGAAGGTGCGGGATCAACGGCGTGAACGTCGCCGGGTGCGCCAGATGGACCACCCCGCTCACTGTGAACGCGGCTGCGACAATCCACGGGCAGTAGCGAGCGCACCGGCGACGGCCGACGCTGCTTGTTGTCACCGGCACACACAGACGCCGATCGTGCGGCACGTGCTCACTCGGTCGACGACAGACCCTCGTCCTCCTCATCGTCTCCGGACGGCGCGATGACGTCCTTCGCCTCGGTCGCTGCGGCTCTGGCCTGCCCGAGCGACTCCTCCGACCGTTCGAGCGGTTCTTCGCTGGCCATGGACCCTCCTGGAAGTCGACACGAGTTCGTGGCGCCCGTCACACTACGCTGGGACGGCAGCACCGCCGCCGTCATCGTCTGAGGAGAACAGCATGCGCCAGCTGACCAGTCTTGATGCCCAGTTCCTGGCGCTGGAGAACGCTCGTCAGACCGGTCACGTCGGCAGTCTCACGGTGTTCGACACCGAGTCCGCGCCCAACGGCGACCTCACGGTGCACGACATGATGGAGTTGCTGGCGGCGCGGTTGCACCTCTTGCCGCCGTTGCGTTGGCGGCTGGTGGAGACGCCATTCGGGCTGGACTACCCCCACTGGGTGGACGACCCGCACTTCGACCTCGAGTTCCACGTCCGTGAGGTCGCGCTCCCGGACCCCGGTAACGACGAGCAACTCGCAGAGCAGGTGCAGCGGCTGCACTCCCGGCTGCTGGACCGCACCCGTCCGTTGTGGGAGATGTACGTCATCACCGGGCTGGAGTCCGGGTACACGGCGTTGTACACCAAGATCCACCACGCGATCATCGACGGCGTCTCTGGCGCGGAGATTCTCGGGCTGCTGCTGGACCTGACGCCGGAGGTGCGGGAGACCCCACCGGGCGAGTCGGTGCAGGCCGGGCGGACCCCCGGACAGTGGGAGATGCTGGGCCGGGGCCTGCTCAGCTTGCCGCGCTACCCCATCCGCGCCGCCCGGGCGCTGCCCACCGTGCTGCCCCACCTGGACGAAACGCCGTTTGCCACGCTGCCCGGTGCGGGCTTGATCGGCCGGGCGGCGGACCTGGTGGAGCACCTGGCCCGGGGCGATGGCAACCGGGTACAGCGGCCGAGCCACAAGGCGCCGCGCACCACGTTCAACGGCAAGATCACCCCGCACCGTCGCTGGGTGTTCGGACAGTTGCCCCTAACCGACCTGAAAGAGGTCAAGGCGGCGTTCGGCTGCACCCTCAACGACGTCGTCGTGGCGCTTTGTGCAGGCGCGGTGCGCCGGTGGCTGGTGGACCACGACGAGCTACCGGCCGAACCGCTGGTCGCCCAGATACCCGTCTCGGTGCGTACCTCCGAGCAGGTGGGCACCTACGGCAACCGCATCTTGCTGAGCAGCACCACGCTGTTCACCAACATCGCCGACCCGGCCGAACGCCTGCGCCGCACCTCGGAGTCGCTGCGGCGGATGAAGGAGCGACACAAGGCCGTGCCTGCGAGCGTGCTGCAGGACGCCAACCACTTCATTCCGCCTGCCCTGTTCGGCCGGGCCGCCCGCGTCACGTTCTCCCTCGCGCGCTCGGCCACGCCGCCGTGGAACCTGATGATCTCCAACGTCCCCGGCCCGCAGTTTCCGCTCTACCTGGCCGGCGCGAAACTCGTGGCCAACTACCCGGTGTCGGTGATCACCGACGGCACCGCCCTCAACATCACCGTGCAGAGCTACGACGGGCACCTCGACTTCGGCATTCTCGCCGACCGGGACCAGATGCCGGACCTCTGGAACTTCATGGAGTGGCTGCGGGCGTCGCTGAGTGAGCTGCAGCGCATCGGGCGCAACCTCGACATCAAGCCGGCGGCGGCGAACTCGTGAGCCCGCAGCCGCTGACGGTGGCGGTCACCGGACCGACCGGGGAGATCGGCGCCTCCGCGGTGGATGCGCTGGAGCGTAACCCGAAGGTGGGCAGGATCCTGGGTATGGCCAGGCGACCGTTCGACCCGGCCGGTCGTGGGTGGCGCAAGGTCGAGTACCGCCAGGGCGACATCCTCGACGCTGGAGCGGTGCAGTCCTTTGTGGAGGATGCCGACGTCGTAGTGCACCTGGCGTACCTGATCATGGGTTCGCGTCAGGAGAGCAGGCACATCAACTTGGCGGGCACCCGCAACGTGTTCGCGGCGACGGTCGCTGCCGCACGGCCGAGCCGCTTGGTCTACACCTCCTCGGTGGCCGCCTACGGCTACCACGCAGACAACCCGATCCCGCTGACCGAGGACGTGCCTGCCCGAGGCTCGGCGGAGCACTACTACTCCGAGCAGAAGGCGGAGTGCGAGGCGCTCCTGGCCGAGACGACGGCGGGCTCCGAGCTGCAGGTGTACGTGCTGCGGCCGTGTATCGTCGCCGGCCCGCAGGCCACGGCGCTGGCGGACAACCTGCCGTGGCGCAAGGTCAGCGAACGGCTGCCGCCGGCGGTGGTGAAGCTGCTCAGTGCCACCCCGGGACTGCGCCCCATCATCCCCGATCCCGGCACGCCGCTGCAGCTGGTGCACCACGACGACGTGGCCGCCGCCATCGTCGCCGCCGCGCTGGGCACCGGTGCTCCGGGCGCCTACAACTTGGCCGGGGACGGCGAGATCACCCTTACCGACGTGGCGCACGCGGTCGGTGCCCTAGCGGTGCCGGTGCCCCAGGCGCTGGCCAAGGCCAGTTCAGAGGTGTTGGCCCGGCTACCGCTGGTGCCTGCCATGGCGGAATGGCTGCACGTCATGCGGGCGTCGGTGGTGATGGACACCAGCGCCGCCAAGCGGGAGCTGCAGTGGTGCCCCGAGCACACCAGCGCGCAGACGCTCGCCGCCATGGCCGCGGTGCTGTAGCCGTCAGGCCGTGCGGGCGGCGGACACGATTGGCCAGAAGAGCGCCTCGCCGCTCGCCTCGGACGGGACGTCCGGCGCGGAGCCCGGCCACTGATGGGTGCTGCCGTGCCAGATGACCTGGGTGACGGTAGCCGCAGTTCGGCAGCTGCCCCACGTGGTGACGGCGGCGGGCCCCACGGTCTGCTGATGGCTCGGCGTTGCGGAGCACCCGTCGCGGGCACGCAGCTGAGCCACGGTCTCGGACTGGGGCTGGTGCACCCCGTGCAAGTTGGGTGGTGCGCCGAGCATGGGTTCGTTGCTGTCCTTGTCGCCGTAGCCCACCGCGAACGTCACCGGCGTGCTGGTGGGGCAGGGCAGCTGCGGTCCCGCTCCGTAAGTGGCGAGGGCGGCGATGCCCGGGCGATCCGCGCACGCCACGTTGTAGGCCAGCTTGCCGCCGGAGCTGTACCCGACCACGGAGATGCGTCGCGGGTCGGTGCGGTCGGTGCGCTGGACGTCGCCGATCACCGTGCGTACGAACCCGGCGTCGTCGACGTGCTCGGCCGCGGCGGTGGCGCAGCACCCGGCGTCGCTGTTCCAGGCCGGCCCGATGCTTTCCGGGGCGACCACGACGGCTGCGCCCTCGTCAGCCAGCCGACCGAAGCCGGTGCGAGCGAGCTCCGTCGACCCGGTGACGAAGGCACCATGTAGCACCACCACCAGAGGCAGCGGTTGCGCGTGAGGTCCGCTCGGGGACATCGCGACGTACGAGCGTTGCCCACCGTCGAACGACACGGTGACGGTGTGGGTATGCGCCGGGTCGGGGCGAGGGGAAACAGGCGCGGTGACGGCTGCGGCGCCGGTCTGCGCCTGCGGAAGCACCGCCGACTCGACGTCAGCGGAGCATGCCCCCAGCACGATGCTCAGCCCACAAGCCAGCACGGCAAGTAGCAGGGTCGATCGCGTACTCACGCCGCGGCGCGGATGCCACGCGGTGCCCGTCGGCGCCCGGTCAGCGGCAGGGACAGCACTGTGCGCTGAACGAGCAGCACCACGAGGACACTCACACCGACCGAGAGTACCCACAACAACGCGGTCGCCGGCGCTGCAGGTAGCAGCTGCTGCCCGACGCCGTGCTCGGCGAACCATCGCATCACCATGGGATGCACCAGGTAAACGCCGAAAGAGATGTGCGAGCCCACTGAAATCACTGTCACCGCTCGCTGCCCGCGCCCCTCCGTGCTGTGCCGGGCCCACCACGAGCCCACGGCGTATAACGCGGCCGCCACCGCCAGGCTCCACGGCAGCATCGCAGGCTGCAGCACGGCCTGGGCGTGCACGACGCTTCCGGGCCCGTCGAGCTGCCACGCGAACGCGCCGAGCGCTAGTCCCGCGGTGCTCAGCATGCCCACGACGATGAGCGGCGAGTGCGCTTGCACCCACTGGTGCCAGTGCACCAGGTGCTGTGCGGCGAGGGCACCGGCGACAACGTAGCCGAGGTAGGTGGGCAGCAGCGCGTCGGCGTGTGCCACGAGGGTGCCTGCCACCCCACCGGTGGGCGCGGCGTACTGCAACCACGCCGTTACCCCGATCTGCCACGCCATCGCCACCGCCAACAACCAACCGTGCCTGCCCGCGGTGCGGCGCAACAGCTTCTGCAGCAGCGGGAAAACGAGGTAGACCTGCAGGGACACCAGCAGGAAGTACAGGTGGTAGCACGCGGTGCCGGTCAGCAGCGCCAGGGCGAGGCGGGCGGGCCACCCCTCCGCCCACGCGTTCGGGGTGTTCAACGCGTAGTAGATGACGCTCCACACCACGTACGGTGCCCCCACCAGCAGGAACCGCCGACCCCAGAACGTGCGGAGCACCAGCGGCCTGCCGCGTTGCGAGTGCACCAGCACGAAGCCGGTGATCAGGAAGAACACCTCGCGGGTGAAGTGCAGCAGCATCAACGACGCGCCGGCGGCCACGCTGGTGGGCGCGTTCACCGTCGCGGTCGCGTGCACAGCAATGACGCACGCGAAGGTGAGGATCCGCACGATGTCGATCTGCCAGAGGTGACCGACGCCGGACGACGCCCGCACCCGGGGCCGCGGTTGTACCCGTGGCTCCGCGGCGGTGGTGGTCATGCGCTGGCTCCGGCGCCGGCCGCGAGCTCCCGGGCGAGCTCGCGCACCCGCTTGCGGCTGACCTTGCCGGTGACACCGGTGGGCAACGACCACACGACGTGGATCTGCACCGGCTGCTGGGCCCGGCTCAGCAGCCGGGCGCAGCGGGCCCGGGCGGTGACCGCGGCGGACGCGGCGTCGCCCACACGGTGCGCAACGA
>JALYVL010000038.1 GCA_030853285.1 Actinomycetota bacterium
CTGCCCGCATGGTCGAGGCCGGCCACGACGTCACCGGGGTGCATCTGGCCTTGTCGACGGCGCCGGGGACGCTGCGCACCGGCTCGCGCGGATGTTGCTCCAAAGAGGACGCAGGCGATGCCCGGCGCGCCGCGGACGTGCTGGGTATCCCTTTCTACGTGTGGGATTTCGCCGAGCGCTTCGCCGAGGACGTGGTGGAGGACTTCGTGGCGTCCTACGCCGCGGGGCAGACGCCCAATCCGTGCCTGCGCTGCAATGAGAAGATCAAGTTTTCCGCGCTTGCCGAGCGCGCGGTGGCCCTCGGATTTGATGCGGTGGCCACCGGGCACTACGCACGGCTGGCCGGTGGGGTGCTGCGCCGCGCGGTGGATGCGGACAAGGACCAGTCCTACGTGCTGGCCGTGCTGAGCGCCGCACAACTGCGGCGTGCCGCCTTTCCGATCGGAGACACCCCGAAGCCCGGTATCCGCGCCGAAGCGGCAGCGCGGGGGCTGGCCGTCGCCGACAAGCCCGACAGCCACGACATCTGCTTCATCCCCTCCGGCGACACCCGGGCGTTCCTCGGTGCCCGCATCGGGCTGCGACCGGGGTCGGTGGTCGACGCCGACACGGGAGCGGTGCTGGGCGCGCACGAGGGGGTGCACGGGTTCACCATCGGCCAGCGCAAGGGCCTCGGCTTGCCGGCGCCCGCCGGCGACGGCAGGCCCCGCTACGTCACGGCGATCGACCCGGTAGCCGGCACCGTCGCCGTCGGCTCCGCCGAACGCCTCGACGTGCATCGGCTCACCGCGCACCATGCGGTGTGGACATCTGGGCGCGCGCCGAGCATGCCGCTGGACTGCGTGGTGCAGGTACGGGCGCACGGGGGATTGGCGCCCGCCACCGTGACTACCACCGAGGACGGTGTCGCGGTGGACTTACACGACGCGCTGCGCGGAGTGGCCGCGGGCCAGGCCGCCGTCTTCTACCGACCGGCTGCGGACGGCGACGTCGTCGTGGGCAGTGCCACGATCGGCACGGCTCAGCTGTAGGGATTGCATGCCGAGACCTCGTGCACGGTGATAACCGGCTGTGCGGCCACCTTGCCCGGTAGCGCCCCGAGCAGTCCCTGCACGTTCGGGCTGGCCATGTGCGCGTCGAGGTGGGCCTTGGACTCCCACTGCTCCACCGAGCAGAATCGCGTGCCGTCCTCGGTGTCGCGGTAGAAGTGGTAGTCGATGCACCCCTCGTCCTTGCGCGACGCTTCAGCGGCTTGGGCCAGCAGCGGCGCCAAGGCGTCGGCGTGCTCGGGCAGGGCCTGGGCCTCGGCGATGACGATGATCATGGGAGCTCCTTGTGGTGGTGGGGACTACAGCCTGCCCTACGGCACTGGTAGACAGCACCCGTGACGTTCACTCTCGCCGACCTGCCGCCGGGTACCGCGACCGGCATCGGCTCGTGGCCGGGCACCGACGCGGCCGAAGCTGCCCGCGTGGTGACCGGTGAGCTCGGCGTGCTGCCGCACCTGGTGGAGCTGCCGGGACGCGGGGTCGGCGCCGACTTGATCGGGCGTACTGCCGCGCTGTTGGTGGACCTTGCCGTCGAGGTCGCACCATCGGGGTACCGCGTGGTCCCCAAGGCAGGGCGTGACCATCGTCGTGCGCACGACTTCCTCCGCCGCGACCTGGACGAGCTGGAGACGGCTTTGGAGCGCTCCGGGGCTACTCCTCACGCGGTGAAGGTGCAGCTCGCCGGGCCGTGGACGCTGGCGGCGGCGGTGGAGCTGCGTAACGGCCATCGGGTGCTCACCGATGCCGGCGCCGTGGCGGAGTTCACCGAGTCGCTGGCCGAGGGGGTCGACCAGCACGCCGCAGAGGTGCACCGGCGGACCGGGTTCCCGGTGATCGTCCAGCTCGACGAGCCGTCGCTGCCCGGTGTGCTCGCCGGCGCACTGCCCACGGTGTCCGGGTTGTCCATGATTCCTGCTGTCCCCGTTCCCGACGCGGAGGCAGCTTTGCGCAGTGTGCTCGAGCGCGCACCGGGCGCCAGCATCGTGCACTGCTGCGCGGCAGACGTGCCGGTCGCCTTGTTGCGACGGGCGGGGGCCGACGCGGTCGGCATCGACGTCGCGCTCGTGGGGGTGGCGGACCTCGACGGTATCGGCGAAGCGTTGCAGGATGGTGCGGTCCTGGCGCTGGGTCTGGTGCCCACCGACGCCGACCGGCCGCCAGGGTCCTTGCGCGCGCTCGCGGACCCGGCGCTGCGGGTGCTCGACCGCCTTGGATTCCCGCGTTCGGTGCTGGCCACTCAGGTGCTGGTGACGCCGGCCTGCGGGCTGGCCGGTGCGGGCACCGCGACTGCGCAACGAGTACTGGCCCACTGTGTGGAACTCGGCCGTGCCTTCGCCGAGCCGCCCGAGTCCTGGTGAGCGCCGCGCAGACTGTCGGTGCCGCTCGGTAACCTCCCCTGTGTGAGCAGCGACGAGCTTCCGGAGACCGCCGGGGACCCCCAGGCGCGGCAACGCTGGGTAGCGCTGGCCGAGGAGGTACGCGGGCACCAGTTCCGTTACTACGTCCGCGATGCCCCGATCATCAGTGACGGTGAGTTCGACAGCTTGCTCGGTGAGCTCACCGAGTTGGAGGATCAGCACCCGGAGCTGCGCACCCCGGATTCACCGACTCAGCTCGTTGGCGGCGGCTTCGCCACCGAGTTCACCGCGGCCGACCACCTGGAGCGGATGCTCAGCCTGGACAACGCTTTCGACGCCGAGGAGCTGCAGGCGTGGGCCAGCCGGGTGCTGGCCGACGTGGGCCGGGAGGTGGAGTACCTCTGTGAGCTGAAGATCGATGGCGTCGCACTGAACCTGGTGTACGAGCAGGGCAAGCTCGTGCGTGGCGCGACCCGAGGAGACGGGCGGACCGGTGAGGACGTCACCCTCAACGCTCGCACCATCGGCGACATCCCGGACACCCTCAGCGCAACCCCCGAGTTCCCGGTACCCAAGCTTCTCGAGGTGCGCGGCGAGGTCTTCTTCCGGCTGGAAGACTTCGCCGCCCTCAACGCCTCGCTGGTCGCCGAGGGCAAAGCGCCCTTCGCCAACCCGCGCAACTCCGCGGCGGGCTCGCTGCGGCAGAAGAATCCCGCGGTCACCGCGCGCCGCCGGCTGGGGATGATCTGTCACGGCCTGGGCAAGCGCACCGGGTTCGATCCCGACACCCTGGGCCACGCCTACGATGCGCTGGCCGCATGGGGGCTGCCAGTATCTGTGCACACCACGCGGGCGCGGGGGATCGAGGCCGTCGCCGAACGGGTGGCGTATTGGGGAGAGCACCGCCACGACGTGGAGCACGAGATCGACGGCCTGGTCGTCAAGGTCGACGACGTCGCTCTGCAGCGTCGCCTGGGTAGCACATCCCGAGCGCCGCGGTGGGCGATCGCGTACAAGTATCCGCCCGAGGAGGCCACCACCAAGCTGCATGACATTCGAGTCAATGTGGGGCGGACGGGCCGGGTGACGCCGTTCGCCTTCATGGAGCCGGTGCTGGTGGCCGGGTCGACCGTCTCGCTGGCCACCCTGCACAACGCCGCCGAAGTGGTGCGCAAGGGAGTCCTCATCGGGGACACCATCACCATCCGCAAGGCCGGCGACGTCATCCCGGAGGTGCTGGGACCGGTGGTGGACGTGCGCACCGGCACCGAACGCGCCTTCGTCATGCCCACGCACTGTCCCGAGTGCGGCACGCTGCTGGCCCCGGCCAAGGAAGGCGACGCGGACATCCGTTGCCCGAACGCGCGCTCCTGTCCGGCGCAGCTGCGCGAGCGAGTGTTTCACGTCGCCGGCCGGGGCGCGTTCGATATCGAGGTGCTGGGTTATGAGGCCGCGACGGAGCTGCTGCGAGCCGGGGTGATCACCGACGAGGGCGACGTGTTCGCGCTCACCGAGGACGACCTGCTGGCCACCGAGCTGTTTCGCACCAAGGCGGGCGCCCTCTCGGCGAACGGCAGGCGGCTGCTGGACAACCTCGATGCGGCGAAGGACCGGCCACTGTGGCGGGTATTGGTCGGGCTGTCCATCCGCCACGTCGGACCGACGGCCGCCCGTGCGCTGGCCGCAGAGTTTGCCAGCCTGGAGCGCATCGAGGACGCCGCCGAACCCGAGCTGGCCGCGGTCGACGGGGTGGGTCCCACCATCGCCGCCGCGGTCATCGCGTGGTTCGCGGTCGACTGGCACCGGGAGGTGGTGGCGAAGTGGCGTGCTTCCGGGGTACGGACGGTGGACACCCGCGACGCCGGCGTGCCGCGGTTCCTGGAGGGCCTGTCCATTGTGGTCACCGGTTCGCTGAACCGGTTGTCGCGCGACGAGGCCAAGGAAGCGATCCTGGTCCGCGGCGGGAAGGCGGCGGGCAGCGTGTCGAAGAAGACGGCGTTCGTCGTCGTCGGCGAGGCGCCGGGCTCCAAGTACGACAAGGCGGTCGAGCTCAGGGTGCCGGTGCTGGACGAGGCCGGCTTCGAGGTGTTGCTGGACAAGGGGCCGGAGGCAGCGGCGTCCGTGGCCGCACCGCTCGAGACCGCGTGACCGACGAGCCGAGCACTTCCGACCAGCCCGCGCTGTCGACTAGCCCAGCACCGTCGCGACGATGCCGGCCATGTGTCCCAGCCGGGCCACCTCGGACGGGCGGAACTCCGGGCCGCCTGGTCGGCCGATCAGCACCAGGCGTTGGTCACCGCCCAGTGGGCTGGCGGCCAAGGCGGTGTCCAGCTCGCGCCAGTTCTGTGGAACCCACTCCGCAGCGACGTCCAGGACGACCGGTCGACGCAGGGGTTGCCACCGACTGATCATGCTGTGGGTCTCCGGAGACGCGGGGCTGTGCACCACGCAGTAAGGACCGGCGTCTGCGTTGGCGAAGATCATCGCCCAACCGACCCCGAGTACTCGGGGCAGGCCATCGACCAGCACCTGCAACCGATCGCCGATCGTCGCCGCCACCACGTCGATCAGCTCGAGCTCACGGTGCGTGTCCAGCACCCCGGTGAACGGACGCACCGAGATCACCTGCACACCGTCGATCGCCTCGGCGGCCGTGATCAGCCCATCGGGTAACGCCCCGCGCGGCAGCTCCACCACCAGATCGTCCACCGCCTGGTCGGCGACGCGCTCGACGACGTCCACCGAAAGGATATCCACCTTCGTCTTTCCCAACGCGGTGGCCAGCGAGCCGAGGGCCCCTGGCTCGTCGGGCACGCGCACCCGCATGAGGAAGGACATTGCTTCTCCTTGCTTAGGACATCGGCGTGGGAAAAGCGTCGGCGGCACCGGCTAGTCTTGCCGGGCACTGTCACCGCCTCGATCAGGGGAGATCCCCAGCGAATGAATGCTAGCGACACGAGTCCCGAGACCATGCCCGCACCAGTGATCACCAGGGACGAGGTGGCCCACCTGGCCCGGCTCGCGCGCTTGGCTGTCACCGAGCACGAGCTGGATTCCTTTGCCGGACAGCTGGACTCTATCCTGCACCATGTGGCCACCGTGAGCGAGGTAGCAGCGGACGAGGTTCCGCCGACCTCGCACGCCGTCCCGGTCACCAACGTGACCCGTCCCGATGTGGTCGTCGCTGGGCTGACCCAACAGCAGGCGTTGGCCGGCGCACCTGCCGCGGAGGCGGGACGCTTCCGGGTGCCGCAGATTCTCGCGGAGGAGCAATGAGCGAGCGAAGCGACGTGGGGATGCGGCAATGAGCGAGCGAAGCGACGTGGGGATGCGGCAATGAGCACCGACCTGACTCGCCTGTCGGCCGCCGAACTGGCCGAGCAGATTCACCGCCGCGAAGTTTCGTCCGTCGAGGTCACCAGGGCGCATCTGGACCGCATCGGGGCGGTCGACGAGCGGGTCCGCGCCTTCCTGCACATCGACGGGGTGTCCGCGTTGGCCGCAGCAGGCGCGGTCGATGCGGCGCTGGAGGCGGGCGAGCAGCCGTCGTCCGCGCTGGCCGGCGTTCCGTTGGCGCTCAAAGACGTGTTCACCACCGCCGACATGCCCACCACCTGCGGCTCACGGATGCTGCAAGACTGGTGGCCGCCCTATGACGCCACCGTCACCACGCGGCTGCGCGCAGCGGGCATCCCGGTGCTGGGCAAGACCAACATGGACGAGTTCGCGATGGGCTCGTCTACGGAGAACTCCGCGTACGGGCCGACGCACAACCCGTGGGATCTCGAGCGGATCCCCGGCGGCTCGGGTGGTGGCTCAGCGGCCGCGCTCGCCGCGTTCGAAGCACCGCTGGCCGTGGGTACCGACACCGGTGGCTCCATCCGGCAGCCTGCGGCGGTGACCGGCACCGTGGGCGTGAAGCCGACCTACGGCAGCGTCTCCCGCTACGGCCTCGTTGCCTGTGCGTCCTCGCTGGACCAGGGCGGACCCTGCGCGCGAACCGTGCTGGACACCGCCCTGCTGCACGAGGTGCTGGCCGGGCACGACCCGCGGGACTCCACCTCGGTGGAGGCTCCGGTGCCCGCCGTGGTCGCCGCCGCCCGCGAGGGTGCGCACGGTGACTTGCGCGGCGTTCGGGTGGGCGTGGTCCG
Organism: Actinomycetota bacterium; assembly: GCA_030853285.1. Lineage (GTDB taxonomy): Bacteria > Actinomycetota > Actinomycetes > Mycobacteriales > Mycobacteriaceae > X156. Next base: position 6,559 of record JALYVL010000038.1, read on the forward strand.
CGAGCTGCAGGGCGACAGCTACGCACCGGGTGTGCTCAGCTCCTTTCATGGCGCCGTGCAGCAGCTGGAAGCGTTGGGCGCGGAGGTCGTCGAGGTGAGCTGCCCGCACTTCGCCTATGCCCTGGCCGCGTACTACCTCATTCTGCCCAGCGAGGTGTCCTCCAACCTCGCCCGCTTCGATGCCATGCGCTACGGGCTGCGTGTGGGCGACGACGGTGCGCACAGCGCCGAGGAGGTGATGGCTGCCACGCGTGATGCCGGATTCGGCGCCGAAGTGAAGCGACGCATCATGCTCGGCACCTACGCCTTGTCCGCCGGGTACTACGACGCCTACTACGGGCAGGCGCAGAAGGTTCGTACCTTGATCACGCGGGATTTTGCTGCCGCCTACGAGCAGGTGGACGTCCTGGTGTCACCGACCACCCCGTCGACCGCGTTCCGGCTGGGGGAGAAGGTGGACGACCCCCTCGCGATGTACCTGATGGACCTGTGCACCATCCCGACGAACCTCGCCGGGGACGCGGCCATGTCGTTGCCCTCGGGGTTGTCCGCCGACGACGGACTACCGGTCGGCCTACAGATCATGGCTCCGCCACTGGCCGATGACCGGCTCTACCGGGTGGGCGCGGCCTACGAATCGGCCAGAGGTTCGCTACCGACACCTCCGGAGCTATAGGCCGATGGGTGAGCAGAAGGATCGGATGCTCGCCGGCGAGCTCTACCAGGCTGATGCCGCGGACCTCGTGGCGGAGCGGATGGCCTGCCAGGGGCTGATCGCGAAGTTCAACGCGGCCGCCGACGACGACGAGCGCCAGCGCATTTTGCTCCGGCTGTTCGCCGGCGTGGGTGCGGAGACCTTCGTGATGCCGCGGCTGCAGTGCGACTACGGCTACAACATCCGAATCGGCCGTAACACCTTCATCAACTACGACGCGGTGCTGCTCGACTGCGCCACCATCACCATCGGCGACGACGTGTCGATCGGTCCGGGGGTCCAGCTGCTCACCGCGCTGCACCCGATGGAGGATCACGAGGCTCGGCGTCAACGCTGGGAGTCGGCGGCACCGATCACGGTGGGTGACAACGCCTGGCTGGGTGGTGGAGTGATTGTGTGCGCGGGGGTGAGCATCGGTGCCGACTCCGTGATCGGCGCCGGCAGCGTGGTCACCAGAGACGTCCCTGCCCGGGTGTTCGCCGCGGGCAACCCGTGCCGGGTCGTCAGGCCGTTGCCGTAGTGAGGCCACCGCATCCGAGGCCTTCGACAAACATGTCGCCGTGGTATCGATCGATGGCGACTTCGTCGGCGAGATTCCCCTGGCCGGGAGTCGGGACTTCCCTGTCGAGCCAGGCCAGCACGAGGTCGGCGTACGGCTCGGCGCCAACTTCGGTACCCGAAGTGTCGTGGCGAACGGGCCAAAAAATGGCATCATCACCGTTAGTTGCACAAAGGCGAGGTCTGCCATAGACCCGCGCAACCTTATTCACCCCAGTCATTGCTGGTCGCTGACAACTAGTTTGAAGTGGGGAGCGCAGGGAATGCACCGTCGACTGACCTACTGCGATGA
>JALYVL010000039.1 GCA_030853285.1 Actinomycetota bacterium
AGCTGGAACGGCAGCACGTCCGCTTGGTCGGCTTCCTTGGCCTGCGCGCGGGTGCGGATGTAGTCGGCCAGGCACAGGAAGCGGTCGCGCCGCTGGCGCGGGAAGGTGAACTGGAGCCGTTCTGGCGCATCGGGTTCCGGTGAATCCAGAATGAGCACCGAGTCGCCCTCGGACACGGCGGGGAAGTAGCCGTACACCAGTGCGGCGTGCGCGAGGATGCCGTCGGTGCTGAGGCGGTCCAGCCAGTACCGCAGCCGGGGCAGGCCCTCGGTCTCCACCAGGTCCTCATAGGACGGGCCGTCGCCCTTGCGCGCGCCCTTGAGCCCCCATTGGCCGAGGAACAACGCACGGTGATCGAGCATCCCGGCGTAGTCGGCCACCGGAATGCCCTTGACCACCCTGGTGCCCCAGAACGGTGGGGTGGGCACGTCCACGTCGAGCGTCACGTCCGGTGAACGCTCCGGAATCTCGATCTCCGGCTCGGTTGCCTTGCGCGCCTCGGCAATCCGCTTGGAACGCTCGTGCCGCGCTCGCCGCTCGTCGATCTTGGCCTGCTCGGCCTCGCTGACCACGCCCAGGGTGGCGCCGCTGCGCTTGGCCTTCATGATCGCGTCCATCGATCGGAGGCCCTCGAAGGCGTCGCGGGCGTAGGTGACGTGGCCCCGGAACATCTCGGCCAGGTCGTCCTCCACGTAGGCGCGGGTCAGCGCGGCGCCACCCAGCATCACCGGGATCTGCTCGGCAACCCCGCGCGCGTTCATCTCCTGCAGATTTTCCTTCATCACCACGGTCGACTTCACCAGCAAGCCAGACATGCCGATGACGTCCGCCTTCTGCTCCAGCGCCGCCTCCAGGATAGCCGCGATCGGCTGCTTGATCCCCAGGTTCACCACGTCGTAGCCGTTGTTGGTGAGGATGATGTCCACCAGGTTCTTGCCGATGTCGTGCACGTCGCCCTTGACGGTGGCCAGCACGATGCGGCCCTTGCCGTCCTCGTCGGTGGCCTCCATGTGCGGCTCCAGGTGCGCCACTGCGGTTTTCATCACCTCGGCCGACGCCAGGACGAACGGCAGCTGCATCTGACCGGAGCCGAAGAGCTCGCCAACGGTCTTCATCCCGGACAGCAGGGTGTCGTTGATGATTTCCAACGGCGGCCGCTCGACCATTCCCGAGTCGAGGTCGGCTTCCAGCCCGGTGCGCTCGCCGTCGACGATGCGCCGCTCCAGGCGCTCGAACAGCGGCAGCTGGGCAAGCTCCTCGGCCCGCGAAGCACGGGCCGAAGCCGCCGAGACACCCTCGAACAGCGACATCAGCTTCTGCAGCGGGTCGTAACCCGCCGAGCGCCGGTCGTACACCAGGTCCAGCGCCACGCTGCGTTGCTCGTCAGGGATCCGGGCCATCGGCACGATCTTGGACGCGTGCACGATCGCGGTGTCCAGCCCGGCGTCGGTGCACTCATTGAGGAAGACCGAGTTGAGCACCTGCCGGGCCGCGGGGTTGAGCCCGAAGGAGACGTTGGACAGCCCCAGCGTGGTCTGCACCGTCGGGTGCTGGCGCTTGATCTCCTTGATCGCGGCGATGGTCTCCAGCGCGTCTCGGCGCACCTCGTCCTGGCCGGTGGTAATGGGAAAAGTCAGCGCATCGATGATGATGTCGCTCTCCTGCATGCCCCAGTCGTTGACCAGGTCGGCAATGATGCGGTCGGCGATCTTGAACTTGGTCTCCGCGGTGCGGGCCTGGCCCTCCTCGTCGATGCAGGTAACCACGACCGCGGCGCCGTGCTCCACCGCCAGCTCCATCGCCAGGTCGAAACGGGAATCGGGGCCCTTGCCGTCTTCGTAGTTGACCGAGTTGATGACGCAGCGCCCACCGAGGTGTTCCAACCCGGCGCGCAGCACCGCAGGCTCGGTGGAGTCGATCATGATCGGCAACGTGGAGGCGGTGGCCAACTTGGCGGCCAGACCGGCCATGTCGGCAGTGCCGTCGCGGCCCACGTAGTCGATACACAGGTCGAGCATGTGGGCGCCGTCGCGGGTCTGGTCCCTGGCGATCTCGATGCACGCCTGGTGGTCCTCGGCGAGCATCGCATCGCGGAATGCCTTGGAGCCGTTGGCGTTGGTGCGCTCACCGATCATGAGCACACTGAGGTCCTGCTTGAACGGGACCGCCGAATACAGCGAGGAGATGCCTGGCTCCTGGCGGACCTTGCGCACCCCGCGCTCGTGCTCCGGGATCGCCGCCACCGCGTCCACCACGGCGCGGATGTGATCCGGGGTGGTGCCGCAGCAGCCGCCGACCAGCGCCAGCCCGTACTCCCGGACGAAGCCCGACAACGCGGTGGCCAACTCGTCGGGGGTCAGTGGGTACTCCGCGCCGTGCTTGCCCAGCGTGGGCAACCCCGCGTTGGGCATCACCGAGATGGGCAGCCGGGAGTGCTTGGACAGGTGCCGCAGGTGCTCGCTCATCTCCGCGGGTCCGGTGGCGCAGTTGAGTCCGATGAGGTCGATACCCAGCGGTTCCAGTGCCACGAGCGCGGCGCCGATCTCGCTGCCCAGCAGCATGGTGCCGGTGGTCTCCACGGTGACGTGGCAGATGATCGGGATGACCTTGTCCAGCTCGGCCATCGCGCGCTTGCTGCCGATCACCGCGGCCTTCACCTGCAGCAGGTCCTGGCAGGTCTCGATGAGGATGGCATCCGCACCGCCCTCGACCATGCCCAGGGCCGCTTCTCGGTAGGCGTCCCGAAGGTCGGCGAAGGGTGCGTGGCCGAGGGTGGGCAGCTTCGTGCCCGGACCCATCGACCCGAGCACGAAGCGACCGACGCCGTCGCGGCCCGGGCCCAGCTCGTCGGCGACTTCCCTGGCGATCTGCGTGCCCTTGCGGGCCAGCTCGCGGATACGGTCGGCGATGCCGTAGTCGGCGAGATTGGGTAGGTTGCAGCCGAACGTGTTGGTTTCTACGGCGTCCGCGCCGGCCTCGAAGTAGGCCCGGTGGATCTCTCGGAGCACGTCGGGGCGAGTGTCATTCAGAATCTCGTTGCAACCCTCGAGCCCAAGGAAGTCCTTGTCCACGTCGAGTTCGGCCGCCTGCAGCATGGTCCCCATGGCGCCGTCACCGATGATCACGCGCTGGCGCAGTGCTTCGAGCAGGGGGGATGCGGCGGGGGCAGACATGACTCTCAGCGTAGTGGGCGTACAAGTCAGACATTGGTCGTAGGCTTGGAAGTGTGACGCAGAAGGGTCGGGAACAGAAGGGTCGGGAGCAGAAGGGTTGGGAGCAGAAGGGTCGGGAGCAGGTCGAGTTGCCCCGTCTGATCGATCCGATCCTGGTCGCCGCGTTCGAAGGCTGGAACGACGCGGGCGACGCGGCGACGGGAGCAGTGGAGCACCTGGAGCTGTGCTGGGACTCCACGCCGCTGCTGGAGCTGGACTCGGAGGACTACTACGACTTTCAGGTCAGCAGGCCGACGGTGCGCATGGTGGACGGCGTGACCAGGGCCATCGAGTGGCCGGCAACGCGGCTCTCGGTGTGCCGGCCCACGGGTTCGGCGCGCGATGTGGTGCTGCTGCGCGGGATCGAGCCGAACATGCGCTGGCGCAGCTTCAGCGCCGAGCTGATCGACTACTTCGAGCGCCTGGGGATCACGACGGTCGTGACCTTGGGTGCCTTGCTGGCGGACACCGCGCACACGCGTCCCGTCCCGGTGACGGGCACGGCGTACAACATGGACTCCGCCAAGCGGTTCAACCTGGAACAGACTCGCTACGAGGGCCCCACCGGCATCACCGGGGTGCTGCAGGAGGCGTGCGTGCGGGCTGGTCTCCCGGCCATCTCTTTCTGGGCGGCGGTGCCGCACTACGTGGCGCAGCCACCCAACCCCAAAGCCACCATCGCCCTGCTGCACCGGGTGGAGGACGTGCTGGACGTCGAGGTTCCACTGGACGGGCTGCCCGCCCAAGCCGCTGACTGGGAGGCAGGCGTCACCGAGATGGCCGAGGACGACGAGGAAGTGATCGGCTACGTGCGCTCGTTGGAGGAGCGCGGCGACGCCGAGACCGACATGTCCGACGCGGTCTCCAACACCGACGGTGAGGCAATTGCGGCGGAGTTCGAGCGCTACCTGCGCCGGCGTGGTCCGGGGCAGTCCGGCTAGTTCTGGTGGGCGGCGGTGACGAGCTCGACGGCCGAGCCAAGGCCGGAGGGATCGGGCACCACAGCCGCATGCCGGTCCGCGGCATGGGGAGCCGTGCCACCGGCCAATTCCGTGAGCAGCTCACGTTGCCGTTCCAGCGGTGGACGGCGTTCGGGCGGGGCAACGGCGAGCAGATCGTCCAGCGCCGACATGAGCCGACGGGTCACCTGCGGAGACGCTGCACCCGTCTGCCGGATCTCGTCGAACGCAAGACGCACATAGCCCTCCCAGCGCATGCTCGGGGCCAACAGTCGAAGCGTGCCGTTGGCGTCGTGGTGTCGTCCTGAGTGCAAAGGCCGGCCGATCAACTGGCGCAAGATGTCGTGCAGGCGGTCGATGGCCTGCACGGCGGTCGTCGGGTCGTCGAACGGGCCGGCGGCCAGGGAGCGCTCGGCGATGTCGACGAGCATCCGAATGCCGTAGGCCACGTCCTGGTTCATCGTCCGCTCCGGCCCGAGGGCAATCGATCTGACCACATCGTGGCGGGCGAGGCGATGGGGGTCACCGACGACGCGCAGCAGCGGTGCGCCGGTGGGCACGAAGTCGCCGACCGCCCACAGCAGTTCCAGGCAGCAGGCTGCCCGCTCGGCAAGTACCACCAAGCGCTGGTGGTCAATCTTGAAGACGACACCGCTGAACGGGTTCGCGATGAGCTCGGGCGATAGCTTCTGTCCGGCACCGTGGTCGGGATACACCTCGTCGAGTGTCTTGATGGTGTCCTCGGCGACCCAACCGACCAGCGCCGCGACCCGCAGTGACTGGCCGATGTGATTGACATACCAGATGAGGGTGGCGATGCAGCTCAACACGAGAACCAAGGCCACAATCACCGCCAGACCGGGCACCGACCCACCGCCAGGGACCGAGCGGACCTTCCGGATCGCCAGCACGGAGTGGGCGAACGTCCCGGCGAAGAGTCCGATCGCGGCTTGGCTGGGGCGGTCCTGCAGGATCTGGCGCACGATCCGCGGCGAGAACACGCCCATCGCGAGCTGGACGACGACCACGACCAGGGACAGCACCAGGCCGGTCAAGGTGAGCATGGAGAACGAGATGAGGTAGAGGATCTGCAGCGCCGCGGCGGGGTCGCCGGTGACGCTCTGCGGGATCATGCTGCCGTCATCGATCGACGTCGTCACCAGCGACAGGATGATTCCGGCGAGCACGAACAGCAGCGGGACGAACCAGAGGGTGGTCTTCAGGTAGTGGCCCAGCCGGAAACGTCTCATGGTTTGCACCCTGCTCGTGAGTGAATACTGGCGGCCTACCGCCAACTATCACTCACGAGTGGCGTAGCCGCACTCCGAGGAGGGCATCGGCGGCGGCGGCAATCGCGTTGGGCGCGGCGGCGTCGGTTCCCCGCCGCAGCAGGGCCTGCTCCGCCCAGGCGTCGATCGCCGAGAGCGCCTTGGGTGTGTCCAGGTCGTCCGCGAGGTACTGGCGCACCCGGGCGATGGTGTCCGTCGCGTCGGGTGCCGCAGGCAGGGCCACCGCCTCCTGCCAGCGTCCCAGGCGTGCCTGTGCGTCGGCGAGGGTCTGGCCTGTCCACTGGCGGTCGCTGCGGTAGTGCGCGTCCAGCAGTCCCAGCCGGATGGCCATGGGGTCGACACCCTCAGCGCGCAGCTTCGACACCAGGACGAGGTTGCCCCGACTCTTGGACATCTTCTCCCCGTCCAGGCCGACCATGCCGGCGTGGACGTAGTGCCGGGCAAATCGAGTTGTACCCGTGAGGCATTCGGCATGAGCAGCGGAAAACTCGTGATGCGGGAAGATCAGATCGCTGCCGCCGCCCTGCACGTCGATGCCGGTGCCGATCCGGTTCAGCGCGATCACCGTGCACTCGATGTGCCACCCGGGGCGTCCTGGCCCGAACGGCGAGGGCCAGGACGGCTCGCCCTCACGTGCGGCCCGCCAGATCGTGGCATCCAAGGGGTCGCGTTTGCCCGGCCGCTCGGGGTCTCCCCCGCGTTCGGCAGAGTAACGGGCCATGGTCGCGTGGTCGTAGCCGGACTCGTAGCCGAACTGCCGGGTGGCATCCGCGCGGAAGTACACGTCGGGGTACGCGGCGTCGTCCACCACGTACGCCGCACCGGAGGCCACCAACTGTTCCAGCACGGAAGTCACTTCCCCGACCGACTCCACGGCGCCGATGTAGTCCCTTGGAGGCAGGACGCGCAGTGCCGTCATGTCCTCGCGGAACAGCTCGGTCTCGCGCACGCCGAGGCTCACCCAGTCCTCGCCGTCGCGCGCCGCCCGCTCGAACAGCGGATCGTCGACGTCGGTGACGTTCTGCACGTAGTGCACCTCGTGCCCGGCGTCGCGCCACAGGCGGTTCACCAGGTCGAAGGTGAGGTAGGTGGCCGCGTGGCCGAGGTGGGTGGCGTCGTAGGGGGTGATGCCGCAGACGTACATGGTGGCGGTCTGGCCGGCTGCGACGGGGCGCACTTCACCGTCGGCGGTGTCGAACAGGCGAATCGGCGGCCCCGCTCCGGGCACAACGGGTACCTCAGGGGCCGACCATGACTGCATGGGGCGACCCTACGCAGATGCTCGTGCGTGATTCTTGGCGGCTAGCGGCCAACTTTCGCTCACGAGCACTCGTGCAGTAAGTCCAGGCCCTCCTGGGCGGTACATTCCGCGATCCGGTAGGCGGGTGCAGAGGCCGCTCCGGCCAGGGTTGCCCCGGCCGTGTTCCAGCGCTCGCTCGCCCGGGCGAGTAGCCGCACCGAGTCCTCGTCGTTGCCGACGGCGATGGTCTCGAGGGAGTAGCCGAGCAGTTCGTAGCAGGAGCGGGCCCGCGCCTCGGCCGACCCCATCCGGGACCGCTGCCAGGCCCAGCCGGCGGGAATGATGGCACCGGCCGCGAGCAGGCAACCGCCCAGGAGATACCAGATCATTTCTTGACCACCGGGCGGCGGTGGGACTGCTCGCCGGACTGCAGCCATTCGATGGTCGCGGCCAGCGCAGCGAACTGGGGTTGGGCAGCGTCGAGCTCGGTAGCGGTGCCTGCTGCTTCGAACGCGGACAGTGCGTGCACGTACTGCTCGGCTGCGTCAGCGCGCAGCCGAGCCTTGCTCGTTGACTCGTGCGGCACTTCGGCCATGACCTCAGCCGCCGCCTTCGACAGCTCCTGCGTCAGCTCGAGCCTGCGCACGCGCAGCGCAGCACGGGTGGCCCGGACCGCGATGAGCTTCCTGCTCGCATAACGCAGCGCCGCGAACACCGCGACGGTGAGCAGGACCAGCCCCGCGAGCTCGAGGATGACCCGCCACCACACCAGCGGATCGGGGCTCGTCTGACGCACAGGCACACCGTCGGGGTAGTCGCTGCGCACGGCCGCGTCGAAGGCGAGGACCAGCTCCTCCACCTCCGGGGTGTGCGCCCGGGACTCCGCCGACACCCGGTACTGCGCGGCATAGTCAGTCTCGATGGCCAGGCTGAACACCCATTGGTCGGTGTCCTCGCTTTTCGTCTGCGGAGCGGGAAACTTCGATCCGGCGCACACCGTGGGATCGCCCGCACCGCGGTAGGTCATGGCGAGGTTCGCCGAATGTTGCTTGGCGACGTCCCCGCAGGCGTCAAGGTCAGATCCGGGGTAGTCCGCCGGGAGGACCGCCACCATGATCGGCCGGTCGCCGAGCACCTGGCGCGCCCGCGCGAGGTCGACGACCCCCGGCTCGCGGGGATCGGCGTAGGCGGCACCGCCCCGCAACGCCGCACCCGCAGCGCGTGCCGGTGCGGGGATGCTCCAGTACCCGTACTGCTGGTAGCCGAAGAGTGCGAGTCCCACCAGCACGGCGATGCGGGCCCAAACCGGGAAACACCGGACTCGGGTGAGCTTCCGGCTCATCGGGGGCGGCCCATTCCCGCGCCGACCAGCAGCTGGCGGGCCTGCTCTGCCG
>JALYVL010000414.1 GCA_030853285.1 Actinomycetota bacterium
GCCAGGGTGGACGCGGTGGAGGCACTGGCGCACGCGCTGGTCGAGGGCATGGAGCAGGTTGGCTGGGACACGGCGCAGACCGGCAACGTTGTCCGTGGTGTCCTGGACCGATCAGATGAGCAGGTCAAGAAGGTGCTGGAGTTCGCAGCGACCGAGGTCGTCCCGCGCTTGGACAAGACCACCGACGAGCTGGACATGGTGCTGCACGCCCTGGACGGCGGCTACGTCCCCGCCGGACCCAGCGGCTCACCGCTGCGCGGATTGGTGAACGTGCTGCCCACCGGTCGCAACTTCTACTCCGTCGACCCCAAAGCAGTGCCCAGCAAGCTCGCCTGGGACACCGGCAAGCTGATGGCCGACTCGCTCTTGCAGCGCTACCGCACGGACAGCGGTGACTGGCCGCGCTCAGTCGGTCTGTCCATCTGGGGCACATCCGCCATGCGCACCTCCGGGGATGACATCGCCGAAGTGCTTGCCCTGCTGGGGATCTCGCCGGTATGGGATGAGGCGTCCCGGCGGGTGACCCGGTTGGAGCCAATGGGGCTGGAGGAGTTGGGCCGCCCCCGGATCGACGTCACCATCCGGATCAGCGGCTTCTTCCGCGACGCGTTCCCGCACGTGGTCGCCATGCTGGACGACGCGGTTCGTCTCGCCGCGGGGCTGGAGGAATCCGATGCGGACAACTACGTCCGGGCGCACGCCCAAAAAGACCTCGCCGAGCACGGTGACGAACGCCGGGCGACCACCCGGGTGTTCGGCTCCAAACCCGGCTCCTACGGCGCCGGGCTGCTCGCGCTGATCGACAGCCGCAACTGGCGTGACGACGCCGATCTGGCCGAGGTCTACTCCGTGTGGGGCGGCTACGCCTACGGCCGCGGGCTGGACGGCGTCGAAGCCCGCGGGGAGATGGAGACCAACTACCGGCGGATCAACGTGGCCGCCAAGAACATCGACACCCGTGAGCACGACATCGCCGACTCCGACGACTACTTCCAGTACCACGGAGGCATGATCGCGACCGTCCGTGCCCTCACCGGCACCGCACCTGCTGCCTACATCGGGGACAGCACCCGACCGGAGGCGGTGCGCACGCGGTCGCTGGTGGAGGAGACCTCCCGGGTGTTCCGCGCCCGGGTGGTCAACCCGCGCTGGGTGGAGGCCATGCGCCGCCACGGCTACAAGGGCGCCTTCGAGCTGGCGGCCACGGTGGATTACCTGTTCGGCTACGACGCCACCACCGGGGTGATCGCGGACTGGATGTACGAGAAGCTCGCCGAGACCTATGTTCTGGACGAGACGAACCAGAAGTTCATGAGCGCATCCAACCCCTGGGCGCTGCGCGGCATCACCGAGCGCCTGCTGGAGGCCGCCGAGCGGGACCTGTGGGCGCAGCCGGACCCCAAAACCCTCAGCGCGCTCAAGGAGGTGTATCTGCAGGTGGAGGGTGAGCTGGAAGGCGAGTAGCCGGTGGTGGATCATGAACGGGTGCCGCCCCACGAGGATGCCAGCCTGAGCGAGGACGACTTGGTGCGGCTGTGCGCGGCGATGGAGGCGGGCAAACGTCCGCGGGTCTACCTGCGCGACGCCGTGCCCAGCCTGGGTATCGACGCCGCGAGCTCGGCGCAGGTCATCGCGGTGCAGGGCAGCACGGTCACCGTCCGCCCCAAGGGCATCGGCGACGACGTCCCCTTCGAGGCGAGCGAGCTGTACAACAGCCGCGGGGCAGCGGTGCGCGCCGCGGCCGCACCAGCTCCACCTCGCCGGCCACGAGCCCGCAAAGCCGCGCCGGCCGTCCCCAAGGCTGCGATGCGCGAATCCGCCGCCACGCGGGTCTCGGTAACCATCAACGGCCACGCCAACGGGACCTGGACGGTGCAGAGCGCCAACGGCTCGCGCAAGCTGGGACCGACCGCGCCGGTATCGGTCGATGCGGTGGCCAAGGCGGTCGCGGAACTCGGTGACACGACGGCCGTCCGCGCTGTCAGTGCGGTACGCGATCACGCCAAGCAGGCCGCGGCGGCCCGGGTGGCCG
>JALYVL010000415.1 GCA_030853285.1 Actinomycetota bacterium
CACCAAGAAGGACGACGACGCACTGAATGTGCGTGAGCGGATACTGAACATCTACGCACACCAGGGTTTTGACAGCATCGACGGAGGGGATCTGCGCGGCCGCTTCCGTTGGATGGGCCTGTACACCCAGCGCGCCGCCGGTCTGGACGCCAGCTTCACCGGCATGGAGGACGAGGACCAGCTCGACGCTCAACACTTCATGCTGCGCGTGCGTACCGACGGGCAGCGGCTGAGCCGCGAACAGCTCCGGGTGCTCGGCGGTATCTCCACTGAGTTCGCCCGCAACACCGCCGATTTCACCGACCGGCAGAACCTGCAGCTGCACTGGATCGACATCGAGAACGTCCCCGAGATCTGGCGTCGCCTGGACGCCGTCGGCCTGCAGACCACCGAGGCCTGCGGCGACTGCCCCCGCGGCTTCCTGGGCTCCCCGCTGGCTGGCATCGCCGTGGACGAGGTGCTCGATGCTTCGTCGGCGATGAAGGAGATCGCCGACCGCTACATCGGCAACCCCGAGTTCTCCAACCTGCCGCGCAAGTTCAAGACCGCCATCTCCGGGCTGCAGGACGTGGCCCACGAGATCAACGACGTGTCGTTCGTCGGCGTCATCCACCCAGAGCACGGGCCCGGCCTGGACCTGTGGGTCGGCGGCGGACTGTCCACCAACCCGATGTTCGCCCAGCGCCTGGGCGCGTGGATTCCCCTCGACGAAGTCCCCGACGTATGGGCCGGCGTCGTCTCGGTGTTCCGCGACTACGGCTACCGACGGCTGCGCTCCCGCGCCCGAATCAAGTTCCTGATCAAGGACTGGGGGCCCGCCGAGTTCCGCCGGGTACTGGAGGAAGAGTTCCTGCACCGCAAGCTCATAGACGGGCCGGCCCCGGAACCGCTGGCCAAGACCCGTGATCACGTCGGGGTGCAGCGCCAGCGAGACGGACGCAACGCGGTGGGGGTCTCACCCATCGCCGGGCGGGTTTCCGGCACCAAGCTCACCGCCGTGGCCGACGCCATGGAGCGGGCCGGCTCGGACCGCGCGATGATCACCCCGTACCAGAAGCTGGTGCTGCTCGACGTCCCCGACGAGGCGGTGGAAGACTTCATCGTCGAGCTCGACGAGCTGGAGCTGCCGGCGCGCGCGTCGTCCTGGCGCCGCAATGTGCTGGCCTGCAGTGGGCTGGAGTTCTGCAAGTTGGCGTTCACCGAGACCCGCGTGCGGGCACAGACATTGGTTCCCGAGCTGGAGCAGCGCCTGGCCGACCTCGAGGCCGAGCTGGATGTGAACGTCACCGTGCACATCAACGGCTGCCCCAACTCGTGTGCCCGCGTGCAGGTCGCCGACATCGGCCTCAAGGGCGTGCTGATGAGCAACGCAGCCGGGGACACCGTCGAGGGCTTTCAGGTACAGCTCGGTGGTGGCCTGAACGCCGACCTGGGCCTGGGCCGCAAGCTTCGCGCCCACAAGATCACCGGTGACGAGGTCGGTGACTACGTCGAGCGGCTGACCCGCAACTTCGCCAAGTACCGCGAGCCGGGTGAGCGCTTCGCGCAGTGGGTAAAGCGCGCCGATGACGACGACCTGAAATGAGTGGAACAGAACAACGAGCGACCCCGTTCTACTGCCCGTACTGCAGCGACGAAGACCTGCGCCCCGACGCTACCGACGGCGCGGCTCTATCGCCGGGAACGTGGCGCTGTGCTGGTTGTTCTCGCGTCTTCAGCCTGCGTTACGTGGGTGCCGGAAACCAAGCTCGAGAGGTGAGCTGAATGAGCGTCTCGACCGACCTCGACCTCCGCGCGGTAGCCGAACGCGGCGCCGCCGAACTGGCCGACGCCAGCGCCGCCGAGGTGCTGGAGTGGACGGCCACCACCTTCGGTGAGCGGTTCATCGTGGCCTCCAACATGCAGGACGCAGTGCTGGTGCACCTCGCCACCCAGGCCCGCCCCGGCGTCGAGGTGCTGTTTCTGGACACCGGCTACCACTTTGCGGAGACCATCGGCACCCGTGACGCAGTGGAGCAGGTGTACGGCG
>JALYVL010000416.1 GCA_030853285.1 Actinomycetota bacterium
TGATTGGTCTCCGGGCCGGCAAGCAATCTGGCCGAGGAGCCCTGTCGCGCTTGATCTAGCGCGAACACGGTTGTCCGGCGCATCGCCCGATAATGCGTTTTACCGGGTCTTGGCGCGGGTGTGCCGCCGGGCCGGGAGCTGGTTCAGGCCAGGGCTTCCTCGGCGAGGTGGACGTAGTCGAACTCGACGGGCTGGTCGTTGATCCCGGTCTTCGGAGCGGCGATCCAGCCGGCGAACTCTCCGGGCTCGTAGTGCGCGACCATGAGCTCGGCGACTTTGGCGCGGTCTCCGGCGAGCGGAAGCCAGTCGTCGACGTTGGCCTCCCACTCGTCTTCGGTGATCACCACGCCCGCGGGGGAGACGAAGTGTCCGGCGAAGTTGCCGACCTTGCGGTTGAAGCCCTCGTGCGGGAGGAACAACCGCTGTTCCAGGCCGGCGTCTTCGAGGGCCTGGTTCCAGCGGCGGACCCCGTTCTCGCAGTCGGCGACGTATTCGTCGCGCAAGTCCAAGTTGAGTGCGGTCAGTGCCGGGACTTCCTCCTCGGCGAGTTGGCCGTCCTTGATCATGCGCACGGTGTAGTTGGCGTCCTTGAGCTCGTGGTCGTCCTTGCGCCGGGTCTCTTGCCAGCGGCCTTTGAGCCCACCGGTGTAGTAGGCGGCGACGTTGGTCGACTGCTCGGACCCGAACAGGTCCATCGACACCGAGAACTGGAAGTTGAGGTACTTCTGGATCACGCTGAGCGGGATACCGCCGTAGGCCCAGATGTCGTCGGTGCCGTGCTCGGCCGTCAGCTCCCCGGTGCGTTCGACGGTGCGCTGCACGCCGGTGGTGCCGACGAACATGTGGTGCGCCTCCTCCTTGAGCATGAACTCACAGGTGCGGGCAAGCGGGTCGAAGGCAGACTCTTTCAGGGTGCCCAGCTGGTACTTGCCGTCGCGATCGGTGAAGTAGGTGAACATGAAGAACTGCAGCCAGTCGGTGGTCTCTTCGTTGAACGCCCCGAGGATGCGCGGCGAGTCGAGGTCGCCGGAATTGCGCTTGAGCAGCTGCTCGGCCTCCGCGCGGCCCTCCCGGCCGAAATAGGCCTGCAGCAGGTACACCATCGCCCAGAGGTGGCGCCCTTCTTCGACGTTTACCTGGAACAGGTTGCGCAAGTCGTACAGGCTGGGGGCCGTGTTGCCCAGCGTGCGTTGCTGCTCCACCGAGGCGGGTTCGGTGTCGCCCTGCACGGTGATCAGGCGCAGCAGCTCCGCCCGGTACTCACCGGGCACCTCCTGCCAGGCCGGCTCACCCTTGTGCTTGCCGAAGCTGATCACGCGGTCCGGCTTGGCCTCGGCCAGAAAGATGCCCCAGCGGTACTCCTCCATCGGCACGTGGTCGAAGTGCGCCCAGCCGTCCCGGCCGACTGCGATTGCGGTGCGCAAATATACATCCTTGGTCGGCAGCTCGGGGCCGAGGGTCTTCCACCAGTCCAGGAACTTCGGCTGCCAGCTCTCCAGCGCCCGTTGCAAACGGCGGTCGCCGGCGAGGTTGACGTTGTTGGGGATGCGCTCGTTGTAGTCGATGGTGCTGACCGGGCCCGTCGGCCTCGGTGCGGCTCCGGTTCGTTCCTGGGTGGTCATGAGGGGTCTCCTTCTCGGCCTTGAGCGACGGGACGGATCTATGGCGTACCCAATACTCTACATCGCTACGTCGCCACGTCTAGTGGTTTGTAGAGTGTGATCCGCCGTCAGTGTCCGCGGTGTGCAGCGATGGGCTTCGACGGAGGGTGGCGTCCTGCGGTCGCCGTCAGGTCGGGCGGTCCTCGGTGCGGCATTCCTCCAAGGGCACGGCCGACAAATGCCTCAAGTAGTGCTCGGCGGCGGCCACGTACTCATCAACACCGTGCTCGATCCACGCGGTGTTGTCGATGGGTCCACGCACCTTGGCTGGCACGCCAAGCACCATGCTGCCCGCGGGTACCTGGAAGTCTTCAGCGACCAACGCCTGTGCGCCGACGATGGATCCCCGGCCGACGAACGCGCGGTT
>JALYVL010000417.1 GCA_030853285.1 Actinomycetota bacterium
TTGCGGGCCTGCCGCAGTGCCTCGGACTCTTCTTCGTCCCAGACGAAATCGCCGGAGGCCTTGTCCGCGGCGGAGAGCTCGGTTTCGACCTCGTCCTCGCCCTCGGCGCCGGCAGCACCGACGGCGACCACCTCGACGACGTCGTTCTCGGGGGCGATGTCCGCTTCAGCCGGGTCAACGGGGCGTTCGACCGCGAGGTCCACGACCTTGGGGGCTGGCTCGGCGGCCTGCTCGCCGGTCGCGGCTGGTGCCTTCTTCTTGGCCGCCGCGCGCTTGGCCGGTACCTGCTTCGCCGGGGAGGACTCCGCGGCGGGAGACTCCACCGCAGCAGGCTGCGCGGGGACGGCCTTGACGGGCGCCTTCTTGGCGGCGGGACCGCGCGTCGACTTCTTGGCCGGCGCCTTGGCTGCCTTGCCGTTGGTCGAGGCACCGGCGTCGGTGTCAGCGGTCACTGACTCCGCTGCGGTCTGACGGGTGTTGGTGGCTGCCACGTAGGCCCTTTCGCGACTGTTCGTGCGGCGTCACGCAGAGACCGGAGGTCTCCACGGAGAGGTCATGTGGGTGTCCTGGCCGTGGGCCGTGGACAGTTCCATTGTAGCCACTGTTGGCGAGGGGACAGCGCCGGTCAGGGAGCGAGACCGGAGTCCACCGCCATCGCAGCGCCCACGATGCCAGCCGTATTCTGCAGCGTCGCCGCGACGACCTTGGTCCTGTTGTCCAACAGCGGAATCCACTTCTCGGCCTTTCGGCTGACGCCCCCGCCCGCGATGAACAGGTCCGGCCAGAACAACGACTCGAGCTTCGTGAGGTAGGTCGACACGGCCGGAGCCCATTGTTTCCAGGACAGCCCTTTCGTTTCCTTCACCGAGGCGGCGGCGAGATGCTCGGCGTCATGTCCGTCCACTTCCATGTGCCCGAACTCGGTGTTCGGCAGCAGCACCCCGTCGTGGATGATCGCGGAACCGATGCCGGTGCCGAAGGTCACCATGATGACCACCCCGGTGAGGTCCTTGCCTGCTCCGTAGTGGTACTCGGCCAGCCCGGCGGCATCCGCGTCGTTGAGCACCGCGACCATGCGTCCCCCCAGCGCGGCGGAGAACAGCGCGCGCGCGTCGGTGCCGATCCAGGCCTTGTCGACGTTGGCGGCGGTGAGCGCCGTGCCGTCCTTGACGACGCAGGGAAGGGTGAGTCCGACTGGCCCGTCCCAGCCGAAGCGGCCGACGAGCTCGAGCACGGTCGCGGCCACCGCGTCCGGCGTGGCCGGGTGCGGAGTGTCGATCTTGATGCGGTCCCCGATGAGGCTTCCCGTGCTCAGATCGACGACACCACCCTTGATGCCGGTGCCCCCGACGTCGATGCCGAACGCCTGCTGGTCCGCCTCAGCTGCCATCGTGGTCAACTCCCTGCTCAGTGGGTGATCGAGCAAATGCTAGTGCGCTGCGCCCACGTTGGTACCGGTGTGCTCCGATGGGACCATGCCCGGCGCGAGCACGACCTCGGACCCACAGCAACTGCGCGGAGTGGCCGTGCACGTGGCGACCACGGCGGCTGCCCTGGTTGCCAGGCGCCGCGCTGAGGTGCTGGGCGGCAGCAGCGTTCGCACCAAGTCCTCGGACACCGACCCGGTGACCCTGGCCGATACCGAGTCTGAGCAGCTCATCCGCCGCGAACTTGCCGCGCTGCGGCCGGGGGACCGTGTCCTTGGCGAGGAGCAGGGTGGCGGTGACGGCGACACCACCGGGCTGCGCTGGGTGGTCGACCCCATCGACGGCACGGTGAACTTCCTTTACGGATTGCCCTTCTACGCCGTCTCGATTGCCGTGCAGCACGAGGGCCACACGGTCGCGGGGGCGGTGGTGGAGGTCGTCAGCGGTCGGGTGTTCTCCGCGGCCCGAGGCGGCGGCGCCACGCTCGACGACGAGCCGTTGCACTGCAACTCGGTGGACCGAGCAAGCATGGCGTTGGTGGCCACGGGCTTCGGCTACCGGCCTGAGCGCCGCCGAACCCAGGGAACGGTGCTTGCGGCA
>JALYVL010000418.1 GCA_030853285.1 Actinomycetota bacterium
GCCGACGTCCGCGGCAATCCCGTAGCCGTTGAGGAAGGCGCCCAGGGAGGCGGACGCACACGCAGGCAGCGGCACCAGGGCCGTGGTGATGATCCGGTCGCGGTTGTCCCTGTCGCGCACCACCGACGAGGCGAAGGTGGCGACGACGGTGCCGAGCATCGCGACCGGCAGTCCCTGCCCCAGTGCCTTGCTCAGCGGCACCAGGACGGCCAACGCGAGCACGAGGGTGAGCGTGGTGGAGGCTGCGCCGCGCAAGCGCACCAACCCGGGATCGGTGGCGGCGAAGGCCCGGGCGAGCCGGCGCCACCCACGGGCGCTCGACTGGAGGCCGGGCCTCAGCTGAAGGCTGGGGTTCAACTGAACACGACAGTCTTGGCGCCGTGCACGAGTACCCGGTTTTCCAGGTGCCAGCGCAACCCACGCGAGAGCACCAGGCGTTCGATGTCGCGGCCCTGGCGCACCATGTCGGCCACGTCGTCGGCGTGGCTCACCCGGATCACGTCCTGCTCCACGATCGGGCCTGCGTCGAGGTCGGCAGTGACGTAGTGACACGTGGCTCCGATGAGCTTCACCCCGCGCGCGAACGCTTGATGGTAGGGCCGGGCTCCGACGAAGGAGGGCAGAAAGCTGTGGTGGATGTTCAGCGCCCGCCCGGCCCAGTGCTCGCACAGCGCGGCGGGCAGCACCTGCATGAACCGGGCGAGCACCACGGCGTGCGGATCGTGCGCGTCGACAAGCTCGCGGACCCGTTCGAATGCCGCGGCGCGCTCGGCCGGGTCGCGCGAGAACGACACGCAGGCGAAGTCCACCCCGTGCGCGGCGGCGACCGGGGCCAGGTCGGGATGGTTACCGATGACCGTCGCCACCGTCGCCGCCAGCTCCCCGCCGGTGATCCGACCCAGCAGGTCGTGCAGGCAGTGCGCTTCCTTGCTCACCAGCAGCACGACGCGTTTCGGCTCGCCCGAGTCGGCGAGGCGCCATTCCACCTCGGGTCCGAGCGTGGCGGCCACCGCAGCGAAGCGGGTACGCAGCTCGGCGAAGGAACAGCCGATGGAGGAGGCCCGCACCACCTGCCTGGTGAAGAACCAGCCCGAGTCGGCGTCGGCGTGGTAGGCGGCCTCGGTGATGGATCCGCCTTGGGCGGCGAGAAATGCGGAGATGCGCGCGACGATGCCGGTCCGATCCGGGCAGCCCAGGCAGAGCACGTAGCGGCGGTCGGTCATGCCACCAGTGTGGCAAGGGGCGCAACGGTCGACCACGGGACGGTCAGCACACAGTCCCGAGTCCTGCTCGGGTCGTTCAGCACCGCAACGCCATTCGCCTGTGCAAGGGCAGCGGTACGGCGCCAGCGCACCCGGGGACCGAACGCGGCGTGCGGCGCGGCGCTCGCCCAGCACCGGTCGAGAGTGCGCAACAGGTGATGTACCGCCTCTCCGGCCACGTTGTGATGGATGAGCGCCTTCGGTAGCCGGGCAGCCAGCTCGGAGGGGGCGATGACGTCGAAAGGATCCCAGGCCAGCGTCAGGGTCAGCGGTCCGGCCGCCGACAGCGTCACCCACGAACATCGTCGTCCGAGCTCGTCGCAGGTGCCCTCGACGATTATTCCCTCGGGGGCAAGTGCGGCCTGCATGCGCCGCCATGCCGGCGCCACGGCGTCCTCGGGGTACTGACGCAACACGTTGAAGGCCCGCACCACGCCTGGTCGCATACCCGCGAGTTCGAAACCCCCGCGTCGAAAGTTCACCGTCGGGCTGCTTGCCGATTGGGCAGCACTCACGCGGGCGGGGTCGATCTCCAACCCGACCATCGAGAGGTCGGCATGCAAGGGCCGCAGGCGTGCCGCCAGTTCCACAGTGGTCACCGGACTCGCGCCGTAGCCGAGGTCGACCACCAGGGGGCTCGACTCCAGGGCCCGGCGAACCGGCGGGTGGTGCAGCAGCCAACGATCGCTGCGCCGTAAGCGATTGACGCCGGTGGTGCCGCGGGTGACGCAGCCGTCCGGGCGCGTCAGTGCTGGGTGAGCC